>JACREZ010000024.1 GCA_016212665.1 Ignavibacteriota bacterium | reverse complement strand
CGAAATGCGGAGTTAGCCGACCGGAATGCGGAGTTAGCCGACCGGAATGCGGAATTAGGGAATCAGAATGCGGAGTTAGGCAGACAGAATGCGGAATTAGGGAGTCAGAATGCGGAGTTAACCGAACGGAATGTCGAATTTCATTGCAGAAATGAGGAATAATGTACGTGAGGCTGTGATATGAATGAAGATTGCTCTTAAAGTATGTAGGAAACAGGAAATACAATAGTGAGTTTGTTTCCGAATGAATACAGTAAACCCGGTTTAGCGAGGGAAGAATTCACACTGTTGAAAGTAGAACGGAATGTAGGATTCTGAGCGCTTTGCGTTATTTCTATGGGACTTCTTCGCTCAACAGGTAAAGACACTTTCAGTATTCGGCAACATTTCAAAAAGTAATAAGCATACTCATCAATGAGGTTATTATCCATCCTTGAGACCAGTTATTATAGTGAAGAAGAAAAATAGGTGTGTTCTGAAAAATGAATATTATTGAAATAATTTCTGAAATATGCTTGACAATTATTGATAAATTTATTAAACTTGTACCACGTAACTGTATATTTAATCTGATTGCACAACGTTGTAGTTGGTTTTAAATCGAATTGTGAATCAGGGAGAAGCAAGCAATCAGAATTGCTTCGGGTGTTCTTTTCAGTGAATAAATATTAACAACTATTTTTTACATATTTAATTATGAGGTAATACAATGAAATACGTTTTAATTCTATCAGTTTTATTTATTGTCGCCAGTTTTTCTTTGGATGCACAAATGCGTTCACCATTTACTGTTGACTCGAACACAGTGGCGCTTTGGCATTTCGATGAGGGTTCGGGCAATGTTCTTTACGATGCGTCTCCGTACCACAACGACGGACAAATTGTAAACCCCGCCTGGGTGGAAGGCAAATATGGCTCGGCGTTGCACTTTAATGCAACGTCAACATATGTGAAACTTCCTAATTCTTCTTCTCTGAAACAGGAAAAGGAATTTACTATCGAAGCATGGATTTCTCTTGATACATTGGGATTTCCTAATGATCCGAGATACCCTGACAAGGCATATGTAATTCTAAGTAATGAAGGTGCTTATCCATATGGTGGAGGGTACCAAGTGACTTATCATAATTTACATAATTTGAGTTTTGAGTATAAAGCGACGAACCCAATAGTAGAATTCTCTGGTGGAGTACAATTAACAAATGCAAGAAGTTTCTACCATGTCGGTGTTACTTATCAAAGAACGAAAATTCTGAATGATTCTGTAACAATCGTTAAAACATATCTAAATGGAATACTCAAAGATAGCGCTGGATTTTTGCAAAGGATACAATACTCGAACACTCCGTATTTTTATATTGGTACAAACATAGAAGGTAAGGCTGTTGGTGGTTGGAAGTTGAGAGATTTCTTAGGAATAATTGATGAAATACGAATCTCAAAAGTTGCGCGTCATCCCGATGAATTTTATTCTCCTTATCTGGCAACATACTCTGGTTCTCTTGATTTCGGCTTTGTCGAAGTCGGTTCAACTTCCACTAAACATCTCATGCTGACGAATACATCGGACGAAGACACGCTTGTAATTGATGGAGTTTCATTCTCGAATGACCGGTTCAGCGTAACTCATCATCCCGGTTTTGTACTTCCGAATGAGGAGGTAACTATTGATGTAATGTACTCACCAATCCGTGCGGGCGTTGATGCCGGCACAATGACTGTCACAGTACAGAATGAAGGTGTTCCCGAAACGAAAATACAGTTGCTCGGAAAATCGTACACCGGAAGTATTGATACCAATGTTGTCGCACATTGGCTATTTGACGAGGGAGAAGGGAGAGTTCTCCACGATGCTTCTCTGTACGGGAACGATGGTACAATCTACAACGCCGAGTGGGTGCTGGGAAGAAAAGGAAATGCGCTCCATTTTAATGGCAAAACTTCGTACGTCGTCTTGCCGAATTCACCCTCACTCAGACAGGAACAAGCGTTCACCATTGAGGCATGGGTTTTATTCGACACATTCCAGTTTGACCCAGGGTATAATGAACGCCATGCAACGATTGTTTCAAACCTTGGTCCGTATCCGTATGGAGGCGGGTATCAGACAGATGTATTTCTTGGAGGAACGTATGGATTCGATTACCGTGCAGGTTCTCCCATTTCAAATTTTTCAAAGAAAACACAACTGACATCAACCCACCGATATTACCATTTAGCGGCAAGTTATGAACGTGTCTTTATGGGGCCTGATACAATGACAGTGATGAAAACATATGTTGACGGCATCATGACCGATAGTTCCGTGTTTCCTCAAAAGATTCACTATACTTCAACAGATAAATTTTATCTCGGAACAAACCGTGATGGACGGGCGGCGGGTTCGTATGGTGTCCGGGAACTGCCCGGTATTTTGGATGAAGTAAAAATTTCAAAAGTGGCTCGCCATCCAAATGAGTTCGGATTAGCACGAATAACATTATCAAAACAGGCAATTGTCTTTTCGCCTCTTCGTCTCGGCAGTTCTGTTTCGGAACAAGTTACGTTAGTAAATATTTCTAATACAGATACAATTACAGTCAATGATATTTACAATTCTCATCCTGAATTTTCGACTGATGTTTCATCATTCAGTTTGCCTCCGGGCGGTGAACAACTTGTTACAGTTACCTATACTCCGGTTGATATCGGGTCCGATGAAGCGGTATTCACATTTACTCCAACAGATTCGGCATTTGAGCCGGTTCTTCTCTACGTCTCCGGAAATGCGTATGAAATTGGAGAGTCGCCCCAAATTACTTCCATCAACGATATCCCGAATGACCAAGGAAGACAGGTGCGGATATGTTGGTATCCGAGCGTGTACGACAGTCAAACCGAATCTCTACGGGTGAATGAGTACAGCATTTGGAGAAAAGTAAACGACCCGCTCCTCAAATCATCCTTAGCGCTCGGTGAAGGGAGTATTAGTGAAGTTGGAAAGCATCGGTACGCGAACATACAGAATGAATTATGGGATTTTGTTACCTCCTTACCTGCCGTTCGGTTTGAACAATATGCCTTTGTTGCGCCGACACTGTATAACTCGAATGAATATGGAGAATACTGGTCAACATTCCGCGTCGCGGCACATACGATGACAGGAGAATTTTTCTTTTCTCAGCCGGATAGCGGTACATCGCATGACAATATCTATCCTGTTGCACCGAGAGCGTTAACTGCTATATCGGTATTCAACCGTGTGTATCTTAACTGGAGTGAAGTGGAAGAACCCGACTTATTCGAGTACAGGATTTACCGTTCCACCAAACGAGAGTTTGATGCGAGTACAACAGTGAAACTCGGTTCTTCTTCTTCGTCATCGTACGAGGATATTACGGGGGTGATGGACGAACGATATTTCTATGCTATTACATCGGTTGATTCCAATGGAAATGAAAGTGTGGAAAAGACAATTTCTAACGGAGTGTATGTTTTGGGTACAGGTACTCAGGAAGAATTACCGACCGAGTTCTCACTCAAACAGAATTACCCGAATCCGTTTAATCCTTCAACTGTCATTTCGTATGCAGTGCCGGAACGAAGTTTTGTAACGTTAGTTATTTATGACATTCTCGGCAAACCGGTAACGACATTAATCGAGGAGGAAGTAGAAGCAGGGTATCACAATGTACGATGGCTGACTCCGCAAGCGAGCGGGATTTATCTTTATAAACTCTCAGCTGTCAGTGTGGAAAATCCCGCAAACTCTTTTATTCAATCGAAGAAGATGATCTTCATGAAGTAATAAGTTGGATCGCGTTATCAATTCCACGCCTCATTTACATGGGGCGTGGTTTTTTGTTTTAGAAAGATATCGTATATTTGCCACCCCAAGAATATTGATTACCTATTTACTTTGAAATGACTGTAAATGGGCAATTATTAGCCTAATAAAAATATTTTTTTGAATCAACACGCCACCAACAATCTGTAATTGAAAGTTAACCTGAGATTCAATCAGTCAACGGTATAATAATGAGCTGTACGAATAATTTGAATAATAATGAATAAATCAATCTCTAACATCATAAGGAAAATTGGACACAGAATTTATAACATTGGCAATAAATACAGCATCGCAGACAATTCTCCTGTAACTGCTGATATGCAAGAAAAAGAGTTTTTAGAGATTTACCAACTCTGTAAACCTTTTACAATGACTACAATCGAAAGGATGTATGCATTGTATTGTGCGGTTAATTATGTGTTATTAAGTAATATCAGGGGCGATTTTGTGGAGTGTGGAGTTTGGCGAGGTGGAAGTAGTATGCTAATTGCAAAAATGCTACAAAATAGAAAGATAAAAGAGAGAAAGATATATTTATATGATACCTTTGAAGGTATGACGGAACCTACTATGGAGGATATTGATATACATGGTGAAACAGCCTTGACACTTCTAGAAGAATATAAAGACCATAAAGAAACATCAGTTTGGTGTTTCGCGAGTTTAGAAGATGTGAAGAAAAATATGCAAATAACTAACTTCAAGACAGAAAATATTGTTTATGTGAAAGGTAAAGTAGAAGAGACCATTCCCCATATCATGCCCGAAGAAAATATTGCCCTGCTACGTTTAGATACTGATTGGTATGAATCAACAAAACATGAACTAACATTTTTGTTTCCTCGTCTCGAAATCAATGGAGTTCTAATAATTGATGATTATGGTCATTGGGAAGGTTGTAAAAAAGCTGTTGATGAATATAGGGAGAAAAATGGTATTAGTCTTTTGCTTAACAGAATAGATTATACAGGAAGAATTGGTATTAAAACAGCAATAAAAAATGAAGGATGAATACTACGACGATTAGAAAGAACATCAGAAGAAAGGAATACAATTACCGGATAGATTGTCCTGATTATTTCGTTCTTAAGCATTTGCAGCGATATCTTTTTTTTACTATTGAAGAATATGTTAAGAGTGGAATGGTGGTATGCGATATCGGATGTGGAGAACAGCCATTAAGAAATATGATCGAAAAAAAAGGTGCAACGTATATAGGAGTAGATGTTTCTCAAAACTCAACAGATTCAGTTCAGGTGTTGGCTTCGATTACTGATATTCCGCTTCCAGAAAATTCCTTTGACATCATATTCTGTACAGAAGTGCTTGAACATGTTTCTGATACTTATAAAGCCTTTTCTGAATTGTCACGTATTTTACGCCCCTCGGGAAAATTGATTATCACTACTCCATTTGCTTATCCATTGCATGAAGAACCATATGATTATCAGAGGTTAACACCGTATCAAATTACACTTTGTGCCAAAGAAAATAAATTCCATGTTTTTGAAATAAAGACGTCGGGTAATGAATTGGAAGTTTTGGCGACTGTTTGGTGTAGTATGTGGAACCGAATGAATAGACGGCGGAAGACAGTACTCCATAAATATTGGGATAAATTAATGCGAACACCTATTAACATCCTTGCAGTACTGGGTGGATACCTTTTAGGTAACTCTTTATCTAAAAAATATTTCTTAAATGTTCTTGCTGTTTTTACCAAGTAATTTTCGTTAGAAATAAAAGTTAGTGATTCGAATTTGTTTTTATATTGAAACAAATGGTTATGGAGGGTGTGAGAATCATCTCCTGCAACTTATTGAAAATGTAGCGTCAAAGGAATTTGAAATTACTGTTGTTATACACTCGTCTTCTCAGAGGGAAATAAATTTTAGTTTGTTGCAAACTAAACTCAATAAATTATTGGAAGAAAAATACATCATTAAACTCTTCTTTTTTGAAACTGAATATCTCGGGTTGAAAGCATTAAAAAATATTGGGTATATAAAAAAATTATATAGTTTTATTAACAATGAAAATTCTATTTTTCATTTCTATAAACCCTCTTTGGGGAGATGTGCAGTTCCATCAATCTTATGTTCTTTACTTTCAAAACCATCTATTCAAACAATACAATTACCTCCATCTCATTACATCACGAATACGTTGAGTCTGAAAAGATTTCGGCAAAGACTCTATCTGAATTCAAGCGACTATATAATAACAGTTTCAGAATCGGCAAAAAAAGACTTTGTACGTTATTTCAATTTGCCTTCTGAAAAAATTATTGCCATCCATAACGGAATAAATTCCTATCCTTTTGTTTCCACAAAAGTCACTAAAGAAGAAAAAAGGAAATCGCTTGAAAAGGAGCTTGTGATAAATTTAGAAGGGAAGACACTCTTGTTAAATGTTGCAAGATTAGATGAACAAAAGGGGCAAATATTTTTAATTGAAGGTCTCCGTTTACTTAAAGAGAGAAGCCCGGATTATTTTCAAAAAGTGATAGTTCTGTGTGTCGGGGCGGGAGAATTAGAAGTAAAATTAAAAAGCCTTGTTGTTAAATATGAACTACAAGAAACAATTTTATTTTTAGGGCATAGAAATGATATTGCTGAATTGCTAAGAAGTGCCGACGCATTTATTCTAACCAGTTTATACGAAGGTTTACCCCTTACAATTGTAGAAGCAATGGTAATGCAACTACCGGTTATTGCAACTAATATAAACGGAAATAATGAAATAGTATTAAATGGTGAAACAGGTTTACTTGTTACTCCCGGTGACGAATCTGCAATTGAAAAAGCGATAATACAACTTTTGTCTATGAGTGAAAATGATAAAATAAACATGGGCATAAAAGGTCGCAAACGGGCATTAGAGGAATTTGACCATGGCCAACAATCAGAAAAGGTCAGAAATATTTATCGTTCGATTTTGGGGACTGTAAACTCTTCTTCAAAATACCGTGAGTCTGCTTAATAAATATATTGAATTGACAAAAAGATTTTAAAAAACTGAAATCGAAATACAAAATAACCAAACTGAACATTTATGATTCGATTCATTCATCTTTTATAACTATAACCATAATCAAACATTCATGAAACAAGGACAAAATATAAGCTTAATAACGGGAGGAGCCGGTTTCCTCGGTTCACATCTTTGCGATAGATTATTATATGAAGGTCATGAGGTAATTTGTATAGATAATCTTATCACTGGAAGTGAATCGAACATCGCACATCTACTTGGAAAGAAGAAGTTTCGATTTATTAAACACGATATCACAAATTATATTTTTATTGACGGTCCCATACATAATATTCTTCATTTCGCTTCACCAGCTAGCCCGATTGATTACCTTAAATTACCTATTCAAACTTTAAAAGTTGGCTCTCTTGGAACACATAATGCTCTTGGTCTGGCGAAAACAAAAGATGCTACTTTCTTGCTTGCTTCAACATCCGAAGTATATGGCGATCCCCTGATTCACCCACAACATGAATTATATTGGGGGAATGTAAATCCAATTGGGTTACGCGGAGTGTATGATGAAGCAAAACGATTTGCTGAAGCAATGACAATGGCCTATCATCGTTATCATAATGTAGTTACACGGATAGTCCGAATTTTCAATACATACGGACCCAGGATGCGAATTAGCGATGGAAGAGCAATTCCTGCCTTCATTTCTCAAGCGCTAAAAAACGAAGATGTCACGGTGTTTGGTGATGGAAGTCAGACTCGAAGTGTATGTTACGTTGACGATTTAGTAGAGGGAATATTTCGATTGTTGCAATCTGATATTACAACCCCTATTAATATTGGTAATCCCGACGAGATTCCAATACTTCAACTCGCAAATGAAGTAATTGCATTATCGAAGAGTAGCAGCAAAATTGTTTTTCGAGAATTGCCAGAAGACGATCCTAAAATACGTCAACCCGACATCTCGAAAGCACAAATGTTACTAAAGTGGAATCCCAAAATTTTACGGAGTGAGGGGCTGAAAAAAACACTTGACTATTTTAAAGGTAAAATATAGTTATTCATTTTAGAGTGATAAATTCTTAAAATAAAACAAAGAATTCACAGGGAAATGAACATTCTCTTCATTACATCATCACTTCCTCATCAATTCTCCGGGCACGGAAGCGGCGTCCTATTGTATCAAACTATCAGGCAATTGACGAAACGGCATCAGGTAACAATTATTTCTTTTTGTGATAAACAGGAACAACAGTTTACCGAAGAACTGAAATCGAAATTACCGGTTGAGTTGTTCACCGTCCCTCGAGGAAAAGGCGCACAGGAGAGTATATATTTTACTTTTTATCTTATTCTCATTCGGTTGTACCAACTATTTCGGAGCGTGATTTTTTGGCAACCGTATGTTGTCAGTAAGTATTATCATCCAAGAATGGGACAACTCATCGAAAAAGTTACTTCTGAAAAACAGTTTGATGTCGTGCAGTTTGAGTTTACACACATGGGGCAATATCAACAGTTTGTTCGTTCTGGGAGAGTTGTGTTGGATGAATTAGATGTAACATACCGCCCGGCGTATCGCTTGTATAAAAAACAAAAACAACCTTTCAAAAAATTCTTCGCGTACGTTGAGTGGTGCAGATGGAAGAAGTTTGAATTACGATTGATACAGCAATGTCATCATATCTTGACGATTACAGAGCAAGACAGATTATTGTTGCAATGGCTTTCAAAAAACAATAACATCAGTTATTTTCGTCGGGGAGTAGATATTCCTGTTGAATTAACACAAAAAAGAATTCCCCACACCATACTCTTCATTGGCTCCTTCTCTCACCAACCCAATGTTGATGCGGTTCGTTGGCTTGTTCATGAAATCTTTCCTCTCGTGAACAGGAAATTTCCCGATGTAGTGTGTACCATTATCGGCAAGAATCCTCCGCAAGATGTTGTGAACGCATCTGAGAAGAATTCAGGAATTAAGGCGCTCGGTTTTGTTGAAGATATCAGGCAGTATCTTCATTCGTGTAGTGTATTTGTAGCGCCGCTTCGGTACGGCGGTGGTGTGAAAATCAAAATTCTTGAAGCGATGGCGCATGGAATTCCTGTCGTGACAACAAAAATCGGTGCGGAAGGGATTGATGGAATTTCGTCTGAAAGTGTTATACTTGGTGAAACTCCCGTGAAAATTGCATCGCATATTTGCAATTTGTTTGATGACCCGCAACGAGCAGAAACGCTTGCGAGAAATGCGTACGAAAATATCGTTCAACATTACTCGTGGGAAGTTGTAATCGAACGACTTGAGAAAATTTATGGCAAGATACTGTCAAACTAATATTAAAAGATTTACAATCAAGAAATTATGGCTCAACCTCAATCAACAATAAAAAAACAATCATCACAAACGCTCTTCGGAAATCTTTCGGAGGCGAAGCGCGACCTACTATTTATCGGAATCTTATATGTGATTCTTTTAGTGATGTTCAACAAAATTGTCTTCAATGATATGATGTTTGCCGATTCAGGCGATACCGTTGCGGCGGAGGCGTGGTCTCAAGCCGGACGACAAATTGTCGAGACTGAGAACGTCGAGCCGCTTTGGATTCCCAATCCGTTCGGAGGAATGCCGGGCTTCGGAAGTTTAGCATATATTCCCCGCGATGTGAATTACTTGCAACTCGCGCTTCACTGGCTCGGCAAGGTATTGTTTCTCAACGCAACATGGGGATGGATGGTGCTTCACTTTTTCCTTGCAGGTGTGTTCATGTATTTTGCCGGGCGGGCGTTGTTTCCCGGTCCGTCGGGACAGTTGCCATCGTTGCTCGGTGCGTTGACCTTTATGCTCAATCCGTATCTCATCGGGCTCGCGCAGGCAGGACAAGGTTCTAAGTTATTCGCTCTGAGTTACATCCCGTTACTTTTTTTGCTCACACATAATTTATTTAAGCGAAGAGATGTATTGAGTTTGGGTTTGCTTGCAATCGCGATTGGAACGAGTCTTCTCACCAATCACGTGCAGATGGTGTTTTATGGATTTGTTGTCATCGGAAGTTATCTCCTTTGGGAAGTAGTTTCAGAAATCAAACAACAGCCAAAACCGGCAATGATAAAAACATTGATGTTTGTCGGAGCGTTCGTCCTTGGATTTGCAATTTCCGCGTATGTCTATCTTTCGGTTCAGGAATATTCAGCCTATTCGATACGCGGAGGTGGCGGTGGAGAAGGCGCTGTTGCGGGAGGCTTGGATTACGACTATGCGACCAATTGGTCGTTCCATCCATTCGAGATGATGAATTATCTTCTCCCCTCATTTTTCGGTTATCAGTCTCCGTACTATTGGGGCTGGATGCCGTTTACCGATAGCACTGTTTATATCGGTATTGTTCCCCTTGTGCTGGCTTTGTTTGCATTGATGTATAAAAGAAATCGTATGACGATTTTTCTTGCAGTTTTGTCCGGTGTTATGTTCCTCATTTCGTTCGGTAAACATTTTTCATTGTTGTATGATTTGATGTTCAATTACTTTCCGTTCTTTAACAAGTTCCGTGTGCCGGTGATGATTCTTCATCTCATTCCGTTCACGTTCGGAATCCTTGCATTGTACGGTTACAACGCGTTGATTGAAATGCAGGGAAAAGATTTTGAGAAGAAAAGAACACAATTGTTCAAGGCGTTACGCGTTGGAGTAGTTGTCATTTTTGCCGCGCTGGTTGTCGGATTTGTTGCAAAAGACGGTGTTTATAGTTTCCTGTCTGATTTTATGTTCAAGCGTGCGGAAGATATGAGGGAGTTGCAACAACAATACGGCGCGCAAGCGCAACAGATTCTTCCGCAGTTAGAACGTGGCAGATTCGATTTATTGTGGGATGATTACATCAAGTTTGCATTGATTGCTTGTGCAACGTTCGGTTTGATGATTGCGTTTTTGAAAAATAAAATCAAATCGCTTGCGATGACACTTGGCTTTCTCGTCATCTTAGCAATAGACCTGATAATGTTAGACACGAATTACATCAATCCGAAACCGAACACTGCGCTCGGTCAGCATTTTGCACCGGATGCGACCGTGCAATTTTTGCAACAGGATAAGAGTCAATTCCGGGTTTATCAAATAGGGAACTTCATGGATAACACCTACATGTATCATGGATTACAATTAGTTGGCGGGTATAGTCCTGCAAAAATAAAAATCTATCAGGAAATGATAGACTCAATTGGTTTGCATCCGTTCCGTTTTCCTCTCAACATGGGCGTGTTGAACATGTTGAACACGAAATATTTTGTTGTGCCGGGTCAGTTGCCGCCGGATACAAATCTTACCGTTGTGAATTTCGACCAATCGAAAAGTTTATTGACGTATCAAAATAAAAACTTCTTACCGCGTGCGTGGTTTGTTGATGAAGTGACCGTTGCAACTACTAAACCTGAAATATTCAATGTGCTTCGTTCCGGTTCATTTGACCCGAAGAAGATTGCCGTGTTGGAAAAGTCGCCCTCCGTCAATCCCGTGAAATCGGATTCTTCGTTTGTATCAATTGATGATTATAAATCACGGGAAATTTCGTACTCGACCTATTCAACACAAACTTCGTTGCTGGTGTTCAGTGAAGTTTATTATCCCGCAGGGTGGAAGGCGTACATTGATGGACAAGAGACGGAAATCTTCAAAACAAATTTTGTTCTTCGGTCGATAATTGTTCCGGCAGGCAATCATAAAATAGAAATGAAATTCAACCCGCCGCTATACGAAACAGGATTCTCGATAACAATGGGAGCGTGGGTTGTTTCAATAGCATTGGTTAGCTTTGGAGTTTGGAAGTGGAAGAAAAGTAATAAAATTGAAGCATAACGTTGAACGTCGTGCCCGATTCACTTGGGACAAAAATACAAAAGGGTCAGAAAAACTGACCCTTTTTTGTTAAGCAAACTTGTAACTTACATCTGCTCTTCCATCCGCTGGCGATATCTTGGATAAAAAATAATTGATTTTGATGGACAATATTATTTGTAATCATTAAAAAAAGTACTATAATCACGCGCAAGGGTTAGTGTGATAATATGTAATAAAACATTTATTCGCTCACCATATAATTTTATCAATATTTTATGTTCTTTATAGGTATAACATGTATCAGTTATTTTTATGTTCAATGTTTCTTCTTTTGTTCGGCGGTGGATTAGTGTATTCACAAAACACAAATCAAAACCAAGTGGTTGATGATTTTAATAAGGAAATGTTGACCGAGGAAAATGCCAACGAAATGAAAAGCCCTTCCCTTGGAATAGGCGCGATTGTAAATACAATTGATCAAACAACTGAATCTTTTATTGTGTTTGATTATTTTGAATCCCATCCTATTGTAGTCAATAGTAAAAAATTATCCTTGCGCTATGTTGATCATCCTAACGAAGCCCAATATACTGTTACTGGTGAATTAGATGGTTCGATGAGTATGTCTTCATATCGTCTACATGCTGATTATTTTCTTTGGAAAGATGGAAAGAAAATACAACAGTTGAGTATTTCGTGGAGTGGAACTACGAATGAAACCTATCCTCTCGATTTTAGAGCTAATGTACTCAGGCCGAGTCTTGATGAGTTCAAAAATTATTTAACTACTCTAATAGATGCAGGTAACATCTCTCCACAAGAAAAGCTAGTAATTGTACTACCAAATATTGAAATGAAGCGAACGAGAATTCCGTTTTCTAATTCTCTAAATATCGGTATTGCAACTTCAAGTAGCGAGTATGGTGTAGGAGGAGTTTTGGCACCCGCCTATTTTGCACAACTGAATATGCACATCCCGTTTCTTAGAAATATTAATGTTGAAAATACTGTACAACTTCTCTATGCAGAAGTTGGAGAAAAAGAATATACTAATAGTTTCAGTACGCAATATAAATTATACAAGAAAAAAGGCTCGTATTTTTCTAGTACGATCTTACTTGGTATGAATTATAGTATTCCACTTTCAAATTCGTCATATATTTACTTGGGAGGACAAGGGCAATTAGGCCTAGGCGGGTTGATTGATCACAATATGTCATATAGAGATCAATCACAGCAATTTTATTTTTCAGTCTCTTCATCAGACGATATGCATTTCATTTACGGTTTTAACTTCAATGCAGGAATTACCTTCGGTAGATTCAGAACGTTTATATCGTATGATAATGTCTATTGGTCTGATGAATTTTCTATTACAGAGTGGCATACAAATAACCCGAATATGAAGTTATACTATTCACTTCCGGAAGATGTATCCCTTGAATATATAAAATTTGGGATAGGTTATATTACAGACATCCATTTTTAATCTACAAACAAAAACATCAATTAGAAACAAGTATTGGTTATTTCTATGTCAAATCTCAAAAAATTTACCCTACTAACTTTTCTTTTCTTATTCATACAAGGTTGCGCTACACAAAGACTTAGTACACTTTTTAATAATCCCAGTATCGAAGATAAAGGGAGAATTAATCCTAAAAGTAGAATTAATAAATTTGAAGATAATTTCCGTAATTCCAATTCAAAGGATCAATCATACCCTAACTATCTTGGGAACTATGAAGGGTTATCAACATTTTTCTTTCCCAAAACAAAGAGACCTGAGGCTGCATGGAATTATGTTTTTTTAGGTTGGGATTTTTTAAAGGTTAATGACATTGGTGGAGCTGCTCGGGCATTTTGGGCCGGATTGAAACTTGTTGGTACAACGAATGCAAGTAGAACTGAACGAGAAAGGATTAGATATTATTGTTATCAAGGGCTTGGAGAAGTTGCAGAAGGAAAAAAACAACATCGATATCGTGCTTTATTATTGTTATGTTCTGATTTGATAAATGTTTATTTACATGACCCTCAATCATATTCCGATAGTATAAAATTTGTTCAGGAAATGGCTAAATTCAAAAGCGTTCAGATTAGTATCGAAAATGCTGAGGATGAAAAAAACAAACAAGGTTTACTGAATATGCTCAATGTTCTTTCCTCTGTGTATGCATCCGATGCACAATTAAAAAATGCTTTGGTTACCGGTGATTCTAAGGCAGCAGCCGAACAATTAGTTTCAACTTTTAAGACCACTAGTGAGGCAAATGAGCAAGAAAAAGAATCTCGAATGAAATTAAATGAGATGGTGGAGAAGTTGAATACAATTAACACGAAAGAGATTAGCTCCGTGGTAGAAAGTGAAGTTATATCCAATGAATCCGACTTATTTTTTGTGTCAAAAGAAATCATCGCGTTTTTAGCTATCACAGACAGTGCAAAAAAAAATAATTATTTAAACATAATTCATTCTTTTGCTGAAAAGAATTCTGAGTTAGACATTGTTCTTAACAAATTTGATTACTCTGAAACAGCGATGATGGGGCTTGTTCGAGCAATAAATAAAGAATGTGCTAAAGTTGAAGTAACTGAGAGAAGAAAAGTAAATCAATGATCTATTGTTGACAAGGATTGTGAGGAATAACATGATATCCAGTGAAAGAGGTCTTTACCAGAACTTATCACTTTTTCCGATAATCAGGATCGTTGTATTGATAATGATTATGAATGGATTGATTTATGAAATTGCCGTTTCACAATGCTCATATTGTAAAATGGCTGCAGAAAAAATGAGAGTTGCAATGCAAGAAAACCAGAAAAATGCAAATCAGTTTCCCGGTTCTCTTGGAGATCCTTATCGGCAAGCAGTCAAGGCGCAACAATGGGGGATAAACAAGTATAATTCATGTACGGGAAATCCATGCATTGCAACAGGAAAATCATCATCGTCTCAATCAAATCAACAAAATATATCAACGTCACCTACTTCCACTAATAATAATGCAGAATCTTTGAATAAACTTTCTGAGGGTTTACAGTCTCTTGCAAATCGTTCAAAAGATAATTTTAATGAACATGCAGAAGAATTCGAGGAAAAATTTAATATCCTTCAAAATGGTTCTTCAATAGAGGAAAAGGTAAGACTTAATGTAAAAGAACGCGACGCTATGATGACTCGATTTCTTTCTGACCAAGATGGATACATGAAAGACTTTATCTCTGATTTAGAAGAACAAGAAAAACTAGAGAAGGAAGTTTATGCATCAGTAGATAGAAAATTACATGAAATGGATTTACGATTGGATAGTATCCGCCGTTTGATGCCTGAAACCGATGCGATAGTTAATGATGACGGGTCAATTAGTTTATTTCCTCGTAACGCTAATCAATATACCAGCCCTCGTCACGCACCCATTTCAGATAAAGAATTGATTGCCAAATTTCAAAATGATTTGGGACAGATGGTTGAATCTTTTTTCAACAATAAAGAATATACAACCATCCTTGGGCAAGAAATTCCTAAGGAAATTGAGTTTGGCGGAGATGAGGATTCTGAGGAGTTAGCGAATATTTCTGAAAATCAAAATGACAACATCGGGGAAGATAGAGGCAGTCAACAAAACCCGGCAATTATTGAGTCAAGCATTGGTCAAGATAGAATCGCCGAGACTAGAAGTGATATAAAAAGTAAAGATGTAAGTGATGAGGATGAAAGCTCAAATAGTTCCTCAGCCAAATTTGAAATTTCCGATAACAAAGCGAAAGAACTGGAAGATATTGCATACTCGGCCGGAGATTGGGCTCTTAAAAAATCTAATCCACGTTTATATCAACAAACAACAGAAAAGATAGAAAAGACCAACGATGCATTGAAGCCAATTATTATTACACAAAGAACATTAAGCGATTTCAATAGTACTTTCAAAGGTCAAGAGGGACATGATTACTATAAGGGAACCCGTGCGATTGCAACAACAGGGACTCACGATAAAGAGATTCGAGAAAAGGTTGAAAATGTTGGCGCAACTGTTCAGGGCGCTGTAAATCGGCTTAACGGTCAAACTGTAGATGAGTATGAGGAAGTTCTCCGACGAAAGGAGGAAGGTACAGATGAAATACTACTGCCAAGACCAATTAAAAATATCAAACAGAAGTATGATAATGTTATTTCCACCACTGAAGATGTTTTGAAGAAAATGAAATCAGCAGCTAATACTACAGGAGTGAAAGAGTTTTGGCCCGTTGATATGCTTTTTCGTACCAGTAATAGATGGAAGTAACTCCACAGATGTATGGTCAGAATCTGAAGAGCGATTTAAGAGAATGATCACATTAGGTATGATTTGTCAAAGGGGTGTTTTTGTAAACAAGAAGTTATTGGAACAACCTCATGAGTAAATTCTGTTTCGTTATTTCGGATATCATTATGATTTTGTTAGTTTTCATTTGTTCTAATCAGGTGTACAGTCTTACAAACAACATTGATGATTCAGTATTAATTGACGCACGATTTACTTCACTAAACTATACATTACCCGAAACACAAAGTAAGCCTTTTGATTTTACGGTTGCAAAACCCGGACTAATTTTTGTCCCAATAGATGGAGGTATATTCATTTGTGGGTGGAACTCATGGTTTATCAAACCACAGGAATTTCCTATTATCGCTATGGAGGTTTCAAACGATAGTATTCTTACCATTATTCAAAACGACAGCACGTTTTCATACGTTTTAAGCACTTTGATGGGGAATCATTCCAACACTGCTTTTGATACTATTGCTAAATTACCAGTTGGGTCTTATGGATTGCGAAATGCAGGAAAAAATCAATATTGGGTTTGGGGCAAATCAACTTCTTTAAAGTGGAAAATATATAAAGTATCCAAACGAAATGTATCTGTATTTTTTGTTTCTGACAATCCCATAAAATCTCTCACATTGTACGGTAATGATAAAATTCTTTTCTCTGCCGGTGAGCGGCTTTTCCTGATGAAGAGCAAACACAACTCAATTTTGGTATCAAAAACCGATTTTCTCATAGAAGGATTATGTGTAGATGAGAACGGGAATATCTTCATTTCTTCAAATAACTCAATTATTGAAATCAATAAGAATGCGAAAATGACGACTATTGCAAAAAATGTTTCCGGTTTGCTCCAAAGGTATAATAAGAAGATTTTTGTATTGTCAAAGATTGGGAATCAGGTAATAGAATTGATTTTGTCTAATAACAAGTAAGACATGCAATACGAATTAATGAAGTGTCAGTAATAAATAAAAAAAGGGTCAATAAAACTGACCCTTTTTTGTTAAGCAAACTTGTAACTTTACATTTGCTCTTCCATCCGCTGGCGATATGCCCGGCGTACGGCTTTGATTTTTTTCATCCGCTTCTCGACAGAAGGCTTCGTAAAGTACGAACGTCGTTTTACTTCCTTCAACACACCTGAACGCTCGTATTTTTTCTTAAAGCGCCGGATTGCGCGATCAACGTTTTCATTCTCTTGAATGGTAATGCCGACCACTAACTTCACCTCCTCTCGAGTATACTAATAGATGTTGCATAAAATTTCTAAGTGTTTTTACCATGACAATGTTTATACTTTTTACCGCTTCCGCAATAACAAGTTTTATTTCTACCGATGTTCAATGATCTAGCAAAATTATTATTCATTATTGTAGATTCTGCAACGTAATCAATCGTTTGTACAGAAGGGATTCTGAAAGAAACGGTAGTCAGGTTGTTCACGTTTGTTATAGCAAAATCTCCATGTGAGATAATATCCATTCCGATTATTATCCCAAATTTCCCAGCAGTTTCTTTACATTCACTAACTCTTACCCCTGGAATAATCAAATTATTGGGAAGATAGACATTTACTAGATACACATTGACATTATTGCTTATCCCATTAGCGTGGGAAATTCTTGCAACCGAAATAGGGTGCAGGTTTAATATTCTTGCCGTTTCTTCTGTTACAGCACAATTAGTTGCACCGGTATCCCATAATGCTTTCGTTCTAAAAATTCTGTTATCAGAAGGACTGACTTCTTTTTCGAGGAAAGGAACCGAAACCCCGATGTCTGTTACAATTTCCCTAAGTAATCCATTTGCTTTTATAGTAAAAGCATGAAAGCCTATTTTATTGTTCAAATGCTCTAACGAAAAATAGCTCTTGAATGAAATGTCTGGGTATAATTTTCAATCCCGGGCAGACATTGCTGAATTAGAAACGTGCCAACTTCATGGACTTTCGAAGTTTCAACGTAAGCATCTAATTCATTTTCATAAATACCGATTATCTGTTGGTTCTTAAATACAAGATATTTACCCGCATATTTTGTGACAAATTCACTCTGATGTGCAAGGTAATATTCAAATTCTTTTTCAAGGCCTATTTTATTCTCAGACATATAAATAAAAATGCTACCGTAAATTTTCCACCAGTGTTTTTTGTCCTTCTTTTTCAAACGAGACGACTATCGCTTGACTTCCGCTGGAGGTTCGTACTTTGCTCAGTACTTTTCCCACGTCGTTCCATTCTGTATGGAATATTGCTTCCCCGATTCTGAACGTCTGTTCAGGATTGTACGGAGTTGCTTTCGATGCATCAAGATTGGCGTCATCTGCTTTTGGGTCAATAGGAGTAATAAGTGTCATGTGGTGGCAACGAGTGCAACGAACCCATGATTTACCCGGTGTCGTTGTCATTTCGCCCATCATTTCCATGCGTGTGGTTTTATTACAATAACCGCAATGACGTTGTGAAAATTTTGAACGCGACATAAAGATGTCTTTCAACTTAGTTGGGGATGAAGATTTAGTAAACTATTCACCTATAAAATACCAGCACAGGTGGTATTGACTTTTTTCAATTATGTATGTTGTAGCATACAACTGAAAGAACACAACATTCCACCAAATCGCAGTTCAATATGTTCGCAGAGAACTTTTGAGGGAGGGAATGAGGGAAGCCAATGACGCTTTCAATATAGCAAAAATATGGTTGCTGTCAAATCGAAATTCCTGTTTGGTAATTACCTCAGAATGCCCTATATTTGTTCGGTTTTGAATAAAAAACAAAGTTTTTTGGGCCCTTAGCTCAGTTGGTCAGAGCAATTGACTCATAATCAATGGGTCGCAGGTTCAAGTCCTGCAGGGCCCACTTCTTATTTCATTTCGGATTTCGAATTGCCAATTTCGGATTTACTCTCCATTACTTTTTTTCCTTCTTTGCATGATTGATTTTTCGGTGGTAATTATCGGTGGTGGGGTCGTCGGGCTTGCATGCGCGGCAGAAGCATCAGCGAAAGGATTTTCGACATTACTCATCGAGCGACACGAATCGTTCGGGCAGGAGACGAGCAGTCGAAACAGTGAGGTCATTCATTCAGGAATTTACTATGCTACGAATTCTCTCAAGGCAACTTTCTGTGTTCCTTCCAACAAAAATCTTTACTCGTACTGCGAACGGAATACCGTATGGTACAACCGATGCGGAAAATTAATCGTTGCGGTTACGGCTGATGAAGAACCGGAACTTGAACGATTAAAGAAGCAGGGCGAGACAAACGGTGTCCCTGAAATCCAATTTCTTACTGCAACGCAAGCAAGAAAACTTGAACCGAATATCCAATGTGTTTCAGCATTGCTGGTTCCTTCAACAGGAATTGTGGATTCTCACGAGTTGATGAAGGCGTATATGGTAGAAGCAAAATCAAACGGTGCGGAAATAATTTTTGGGGTTGAATTTCTTTCTGTGATTGAGAAGTCAGACGGATACAAACTCCTGTTGAAAGAACGAAGCGGAGAACATCTTGAATTGAGAGCGAAGTTTGTCATCAACTCTGCCGGACTTGTAGCCGATAAAGTTGCGGAACGGTTCGGAGTGAATATAGACGAAGCAGGATATCGTTTGTATCCGAATCGTGGACATTATTTCCGTGTTGCTTCATCAAAAAGTAAACTAGTTTCCCGTTTGATTTATCCCGTGCCTCTGAAAAATCATGTCGGACTTGGCACGCACATAACTCTTGATAAAGGGGGACAAATCAAATTAGGTCCCGACCAGGAATACTGTTTCTCGACGCCTGAGGAAGATTGGTACAAGTTCGATGAATCAAAAAAAGAACGTTTTTATCAATCTGTGAAACGATATTTTCCTGCTTTAGAATTAGAAGATTTATCTCCCGACCAAATCGGTGTTCGACCGAAAGTGCAGAAGCCGGGGGATGGAGCGAAGGATTTCATCATTTCAGAAGAAAGCAAGCGAGGGTTTCCGGGATTAGTGAATCTTATCGGAATTGAATCGCCAGGATTGACCTGCGCGAGGGAAATAGGGAAGAACGTTGTTGAAAATTTCATCTCTTAACTCCGATTGCAGAAATGTTTGTTCAACTTCAATGCGAATTATTTTTTTCAAAATTAAATAAAGAGTACATTAAACCCGCATTCGATAGTTGAGTCTAACTTGTTGAATTTCTAACCGGATATATTATCGGTTAGAAAAGAATGTTTTCACGCTCGCACAGCGATTTATTTCACATTCATTTTTTAGAAAGTTCGTCATGAAACGAATTCTTGTACTTCTCATCATCAGTTTGTTCCTTCTCCCAGCGTGGAGTTCGACACAGTCGAATCCTCCATCCAATCTTACTGCAACAGTAGATTATTCGGGACGATACCCGAAGGTCAATCTTATGTGGCAACAAGATTCTGTCAACACATGGGCGAAGTTTAACATCTACAAAAAAATCGGTTCACTGAGTGATTCAAATTCCCGCTTTATCCGAATCTGGTCAACACATTACAGAACGTTCACTGATTTTTATGTACAAGCCGGAAGAACCTATTCGTATTATGTTACCTCGGTGGTGAACAGAGTTGAAAGCGCGCCGTCAACTATGGTTGAAGCAACAGTCCTCGCTCCGGTATTTACGTTTGGAAAAATCAGTGGGCTGTTGGTGAACGATTCAGCGAATGTTCCGATTGGACGCGGCGGAGTGAAATTCATTCCCGCATTGAACTCAGCAGGAAATCCGATTTTTGTTCCGACCGATAGCAACGGTTTCTTCTCTGCTCGATTACGGACGGGCGAGTATTACATGTTCTCATCCGCTCCCGGATTTGTTGGAGAGTTTTATGATAATGCCGCGACAATACAAACTGCCACAAAAGTGACTGTCCTTGAAAATGATTCGCTCATCCTCACCGTTGGTTTAGCGAAGTTTGTACCACCAACATTTTATACTCTCACGGGTCGTGTGGATGACTACATATACGACGCACCACACCAAAAGAGAGCATGGGTAAGCGCGTATCTCATTAACAGAAATTTCGGGCATGATTTACACCGGCGTAAGCTTCAAACGACAACAGATTCACTTGGTTTCTTTTCTTTGACTTTGAAACAGAATGATACTGTTGTCGTGTATGCATTTTCTTCCGACCGATTCTTATTACCTGAATTCTGGAACGACAAACGAACATTTGCTGAAGCAGATAGAATTGCAATTACCGGAAATATCACCGACATCAACATGACGCTCGACCCGGTTCCGGTGTATAACAATGGAATTACCGGAACGGTATCAGACTCAGCCGGAACATTGCCGTTGAATGCGTTTATCTATGCATACAAAAAAGTCAACAACGGAATACGTTACACGAAATATTACACACAGACCGACACAGCGTCTGGGGGATACACTCTCTCGAATATGGAACCCGGCGCATACATTTTATTAAGTTGGGCTCGCGGTTATAAATCAACATACTTCCGGTTAGACGGAACACCGACGTTGAACTGGAGAGAAGCCGATACACTTGTTGTTTCAGCAAGCGATGTGATTCCGAATATCAATTTCAACTTACGTCCGATTCGCCACCGCAACAGCGCGGGATTTGTTCTCGGCACGGTGAAGCAACGCGCGGGAAATGCGCTGGATGGAGCGCTACTCTATGCAGTGAATACACAGGGAGAACTTGTCGGCTGTGCAGTCTCCGACCTCGACGGTTCGTTTGAGATTGAAGGATTGGAAAAAGGAGACTACTTCCTTGTTTCTAATTTAATGAATTATGATGACGACTATGCAAACGATATTTCTATCAGCATGGAAAATGAAGTTCAGCAAATTGATGTAGTGTTGAATCCAAACGAAGTGCTTAGCGTCGGTGAAACTCCCAATGTTGTTACAGAGTACAGGTTAGCGCAAAACTATCCGAATCCGTTTAACCCTGCAACCGTTATCAGTTATTCATTACCCGTTACAGGCGTCGTTACATTGAAAGTGTATAATCTTCTCGGCAACGAAGTCGCAACCCTTGTTCAAGGAATGCAGGAAGCCGGAGAGAAGAAAGTAACATTCAACGCCTCAGGATTATCGAGCGGCGTGTACATGTACAAACTTTCCGCCGGTTCGTTCAGTGAAGTGAAGCGGATGATACTTATTAAGTAGTTGAGATGGTGAGTACATGAGTATTTGAGTATTTGAGTATTCAGTACATAAGTAACCAATGTTCCAAAGAAAGCCGATGCTGAAAAGTGTCGGCTTTTTTGTAGAAGGATGTGTGAGATTCAAGAGGAGCGATTCAAAAAAACATACCATCCAACGTACACTCACCGCCATACTTTTTGTGCTCTACGAGTCGTTGACTTTGCTTTTTGGTGGAGGTTGTAGTGCAGGAATACTGACTGATTTCTAACATGTTTTTGCTTTATAACTGAACTTTAGTATTTTTACTCCACAAATTAAGGAATGCCACATGAATGCAGTTGCAGTAATAGAAGAAAAAATACATCAGTTACACCCGGAACATTATGGTGAGGTTGAAGAATTTATTGATATGTTCCTCGGCAAACAGCAAACTCCAAAATCCGCGAAGTTGAATCCGAAATGGAAGGGGATGTTAAAAGATGTGAGAATGTCCTCTGTCGAGTTACAGCACAAGTCACTTGAGTGGTGGAGCGAGGAATGTATCTTATAGATACCAATGTATTTATTGAATACTTTTTAGGGCAGGAGAGGGCGGCAGAGGTCGAACACTTCTTCGAGCGAATGACTTCAGAAGTCTTGTTCATTTCAGAATTTTCTCTTCATACCATCGGAATAATATTAGCAAAGAAGAGAATGAAAGAAAAATTCACAGAATTCGTACAAGAAGAAATAATTGATGGGAAGATACAACCCGTTAAACTACCTGCACACGACCTGAGGAAGTTGATTGACCATAGTAATAAATACAATTTAGATTTTGACGACGCCTACCAATACACCGCCGCTGAGAAATACAATTTAGAAATAGTAAGTTTTGCCTACGGCTCGTAGAGATACTGACTTTGATAGAACCGAACGAGGACGAGTAACACCACTACAGGTTTTAGAACGGCTGAACAAACAACAATGAGATTTTGATGTACTAAATTTTTAAATACATTTTGGGGAAGGAACACCATGAAACATACCATACAACTTACACTCACCGCCATACTTTTTGTGCTCTACGAGTCGTTGACTTTGCTTTTTGGCGGCGGTTGAGGCACAAGTAAGCAAACGTTGTTTTTGAACCGATGAATTTGTAACATTGTACGGTCAATCGAAATAATTACATTAAAATATATGAGCACTACATTAGTAGAAAAAATTGAGAAACTCCCTCCTAAAAAACAAAAGGAAGTTGAGGTTATTGTTGAAAGAATGATTGAACAACAAGAGCCTGAATCAGAAATGCCATGGAAATTTGATTGGGAGGGAGCGTTAAAAGATATGAGGGATGAATACACGTCTGTTGAATTACAACACGCAGTAACAAAGTTGTGGAGACAAGGTGTATCTCGTTGATACGAATGTCTTTTTAGAAATTATCCTTCAGCAGGAGCGGAAGGAAGAAGCCAAGGAATTTCTACGGAGAGTTTCATCTCGTTCGATATTCATTTCAGAATTTTCTGTTGATTCAGTAGGGCTTATTCTTTTCTATCGAAATTTACACGACGAATTTCTGAATTTTATTCACGATGTTTTCGTGCATAGAAAAATAGAGCAAATTCGTTTGTTCCACGAAGAACTGGAAACCATTGTATTTGTCTCGAAACGCTTCAAACTTGACTTTGACGACGCCTACCAATACACAGCCGCAGAGAAATACAATTTAGAAATAGTCAGTTTCGATACTGACTTTGATAGAACAGAACGAGGCAGAGTAACACCACAACAAGTTTTAGAAAGAATTAACAAGCCGCAATAAAATTTTGATGTACTAAATTTATAAATACATTTTGGGGAAGTAACACCATGAAACATACCATACACTTTACACTCACCGCCATACTTTTTGTGATTTGCTTTTTAGTGGAGGTTGATGCGCAGGAATACCAACCCGATGCGAACACTGTTGCGCTTGACTCCGGACTTGTTGCTTACTATCCTTTCAACGGAAATGCAAATGATGAAAGTGGAAATGGAAATAATGGAACTGTTTTTGGTGCAATTCTAACAGCCGATAGATTTGGAGGTGCAAATAAAGCGTTTAGTTTTAATGGTGTAGATCATTACATACTAGAACAGAGTACGCCAATTTTTAATTTGGGATGGTCAACATATTCCATCACAGGATGGTTCAACACGTCTGACATTTCAAAAACAATGCAAACCATTTTCAATACTTATCCGCATAACGGCATATCCATTTCTTATAATTATTTTCCGCAGGGAAAGATGAATTACTCGGTTGGTAATGGATCTGCTTGGGATTCTGCAGTTGTTGCTGGAACAAAAACAAACTTTCAGCAAAATAAATGGTACTTTTTCTCCTTAATAAAAAATGGGAATACATATAAATTTTATATAGATGGTACATTAGATATTTCTTTCATAGTATCATCAAGTGATTATTACAACACCAATGTAGGATGTAGGTTTGGAACAATTGGAGGATTATGGGAAATGTTCAAGGGGAAACTTGATGATTTTAGAATATATAATAAGGCACTTGACATTGCAGAAATCGATTCACTCTTCCATGAAAACGGATGGGACCCACAAGTAAAATCTGTTTCTCCATCTCAAAACGCCCTCAACATCTCCAAGTCCACCAACATCTCCGCCACGTTCAATGTTGCAATGAACACGGCAACATTAAACACAAGCAACATTCTCGTTCACGGCTCGCAGAGCGGGAAGCACGCCGGAACAATTACTCTGAGTGGTGATACGGCTATTACATTTAACCCAACAACAGATTTTAAAGCGGGAGAAATTGTAAATGTTACGCTTACCAAAAACATACTTAGTGCAAGTGGAGATAGTTTGACGAATGGGTGGCATTGGCAGTTTTCTGTTGCAACAGTTTCTAGCCCAGGCACTTTTTCTGCAAAAATGGATTACACTGTAGGTGTTCGTCCACGTTCTATTTTTGCAAGTGATGTGGATAATGATGGAGATGCAGACATTCTAACAGCAAATTATATCTCAGCTTCAGTTTCTGTGATGAAAAATAATGGAGATGGGACTTTTGCTCCAAAGGCAGATTATCCAATAGATTTACCTGCTTTTTCCGTATGTGTAAACGATATTGATAATGATGGAGATGAAGATATCCTGCTTGCAAATTTTGGTGGATACGTTTCCGTGTTGAAAAATTATGGTGATGGCACATTTGAAAACAAAGTAAATTATCAAACAGGAAATCGTCCCTACTTTGTCATAACGAGTGATCTAGACGGAGACGGTGATGTTGATGTCGTAACAGCCAATTATAATGGAAATTCGGTCTCTATATTGATGAACAACGGAGATGGCACGTTCGCGACAAAAGTAGATTACCCGACAGGGACCGCTGCCATTTGTGTATTAACGAGCGATATTGATAACGATGGAGATAATGATTTATTAGTAACCAATTATACTGCGAATACGCTTTCTGTTTTGAAAAACAATGGTGACGGCACATTTGTTTCAAAAATTGATTATAACATTAGTCCATTTCCCATATCATTATTTGTGAATGATATTGACGCAGACCTTGACAACGATGTTCTAATTGCGAATAACAATTCCGGAACTTTTTCTGTTCTGAAAAATAATGGTGATGGGACGTTTGCAAATACAATAAATTATTCCACGGGCGTAACTCCGTCTTCAATTATTTTAAATGATATAGATGGTAATGGAAACAGCGATGTAATAGTTACTAATGAGGATTCATATACAATCTCTGTCTTAAGAAACGATGATAATGGAGTATTTGGGGCAAAAGTAAATTACACAACAGGGGCATCACCTAAAAGTGTGTGTGCGAGTGATGTAGACAACGATGGGATGGTTGACCTGATTGTAGCAAATTACAATGCTGGGACGGTTTCAGTTTTTAAGAACCTCCATTTCGGTGTTATCTCCGGTATCAAGTTCAACGATCGCTACGGAAATAAAACGAAGGACAGCACTGATGGAGTATTAGAAAACTGGAAAATTATTCTTTCAGGTACTTCAAATGAAACAACCTACACAGATGCAAATGGAAATTATACATTCACAAACCTTTCTCCTGGTTCATATACTCTTACTGAAGAAATTAAAAATGGTTGGTTACAAACATTTCCTGATTCAGGTTTTTACACTATTACACTTTCAGACGGAGATAGTCTTACAGGAAAAGATTTTTGGAATTTCAAATATGGTTCATTAAATGGAATGAAGTTCCACGACCTCAACTCCAACGGAATCAAAGATAGTGCTGATGGAATATTGGAGAACTGGAGTATCTATCTTTCCGGCGCATCAAGCGAAACAACGCTCACCGATGCAAACGGTAATTACTCTTTCGATAGTCTTGAAGCTGGAACATACATCATCACAGAAGAAGAACGGGCAGGATGGGTGAGAACTTCTGATTCTGTTTCATACACAATTACAATTTCAAGCGGCGATAGTGTTACCAACAAAAACTTCGGTAACTACCAACTCGTCTCCATCTCCGGCAAAAAGTTTCACGATGTAAACGCCGATAGCGCAATCGCAGGCGAGCCGGGACTGAGCGGATGGGTAATCAAACTGTTCAAGGATTGTCAACTTGTTGCACGCGCAGTAACGGATTCAAGCGGAAGTTATAGTTTCAATAATCTCACAGCCGGAACATACACCGTTGAGGAAAGTTTGAAGGTAAGTTGGGTGCAAAGTTATCCGAGAATCGGTTCACCAAATGTTACCACTTCAACCTGCGGAAGTGGGGCGGGACAACGGGCATACTCTCTCACAATTTCTTCCGGCATGAATGCGACTGGAATTGATTTTGCCAATGGGCAACTTGGAAGAATTTGCGGCGTGAAGTACGAAGACACCAACGGCAACGGAACTCGTGATGATGGCGAGCCGGGTCTTGAGGGCTGGACAATTCTCCTTGGAGGATTGACCAACGCGTTCACACAAACAGATGCACAAGGAAATTATTGCTTCATCGGATTGTCTCCCGGGTACTACATGCTCACCGAAGCGCAACAAGGTGGTTGGGTAAAGACCGAAGGAGGGTGCAGTATCTTTTTACAAAGCGGCGGAAGCGATACCTGCAATTTCGGAAACTTTCAATTTGGCAGCATCAGCGGAATGAAATTTCAGGATTTGAACGGGAATGGAAGTAAACAACCGTTCGAGCCGTATCTTTCTGATTGGCGATTCTTTCTTGGAAAAATCGGTGAACCCGCGCCGTACAGGATGCGGCTCACCGGTGGAAATGGTGTGTTCACGTTCGATTCATTACTGTATGGAAAATATCTCCTGACAGAAGAGCAACGTGCGGGTTGGGTGCAAACTACCGAGCCGTTTGATACTCTTGAAATCCTCAGCGGAACAACGGTAACGAATATTATTTTCGGAAATGTTTTTCAATCGGATTGCGATGTGAAAGAAAAATGGAACATGCTTTCTCTTCCGGTTCGCGTCGTGGATAGCCGGAAGGTATTTCTCTTTCCAAGTGCTACATCAAGCGCGTTTGCATTTGAGGGAAGTTATCAAACAAAAGACTCGTTGGAAAACGGAGTCGGTTATTGGTTAAAATTTCCCGCTGATGATTCGCTGAGTATTTCCGGTGTTGCAGTCGAAACAGATTCAGTCGAAGTGGGCGAAGGTTGGAATCTGATTGGGATGATTAGTTCCGAGTTAACGCCGGGGTGTGTGGAGACGAGAGGAACAACAGAAATCGTCTCACAATTTTTTGAGTTTGGTGGAGGATATACCGCGTCGGAGTTGCTTCGTCCATGCAAAGCGTATTGGGTGAAAGTTTCGCAAGCAGGAACGTTGTACTTTGATGGGCATTGCCGCGCTTCTTCGAGGAAGATGTTGAAAAAGTAAGATATGTTCAAGTAGGCTTTGCATTACCTCCTATTTCGTCATGCCGAACTTGTTTCGGCATCTAAAAAGTGCCGATTGGGGGCTGTCTCAAAAGTCTTTTTACTTTTCATTCCCGTGCCAACGGGAATCCAGAATCGTCGAAAGTGAAATGGATTCCTGCTTTCGCAGGAATGACACCCAAGGCGATTGCACTTATGAGACAGCCCCGACGGCATCGTAGGGTTTTGCAAAGCCTTCTTCAAGACTATTTTTACGCTTTTCAGTCCATATTAAGAAGTTCCACTAAAAATTGTTCGCTGTAACTCCGCAATCTGACAATTTAATTCCGCATTCTGATGGATTAACTCCGCATTCCGATGGATTAACTCCGCAATCTGAAAGTTTAATTCCGCATTCCGACGGATTAATTCCGCAATCTGATAGTTTAACTCCGCATACCGACGGATTATCTCCGCATTCCGAAAGTTTAATTCGGCAATCCGATGGATTAACTCCGCAATTTGATAGTTTAACTCCGCATTCCGATGAATTAACTCCGCATTCCGAAAGTTTAATTCGGCATCCCGATGGATTAACTCCGAATTTTTTTTACCTGAATTTTGCCTTCCTTACTTTACCTCATCCGGAATGAAAACAAATTATTACTTCACAAACACAATCCCCGCCGCAAACGAACCGACTTCAATGTTCTTTCTCACCAACTTAGTAGATATATCTATGACCGAAACAAAACTCGGAACTGAATTTCCTTTTGTAAGATGATACTGCGGGAACAAATGCCATAATATTTTCGCACGAAACATAGACACACTTACCGTCGGAGGAAATTTCAATCACAACTACTTCGTTCAACTAATAAGAAGAATGAAAAGGAGGAAAATAAGAGTTGATTGCTTCATAGCAACGTTCTGAGTGATGAGTGGTGTAAAAAATCCCGGAGTAAGTTCCAACATTTTGAATTATACTTACGATTGGGGTATATTTGTCCGGCTTTATGGTTCAAAACAATTCCAACACATTAGTCATCAACGAAATCTTTCACAGCATACAGGGCGAGTCGAGTTATGCCGGCATGCCGTGCGTGTTCGTGCGACTGACATATTGTAATATCCGTTGCTCGTACTGCGATTCCGCGTACGCGTTCTATGAAGGGAAGGAGATGACGGTTGAAGAAATCGTTCAGCAGGTGCGAAGTTACGACTGCAAACTTGTAGAAGTGACAGGCGGCGAGCCGTTGTTTCAATCCAACATTCATACGTTTTTACAACAATTGTGTGATGAGGGCTTTGAAGTGTTGCTGGAGACCGGCGGAAGTTTACCCATTGCTGAAGTTGATGAGCGTGTGAATTGTATCGTTGATTTCAAATGTCCGTCATCCGCTATGATGAAGAAAAATGATTGGACAATTGTTCACGACCTGAAACCGACAGACGAGGTAAAGTTCGTTATTGGCGACCGGAACGATTACGATTGGGCGAAAGAAAAAATCAAAGAATACAAGATTGATGAACGATGCAATTTGCTGATGTCGGTTGTATTCGGAAAGTTAGAACCGGTTAACCTTGCTGAATGGATTCTCACTGACAAACTCAATGTGCGGTTTCAGTTGCAGTTGCATAAGTTTATTTGGCATCCGGAAGCACGGGGCGTTTAGTTTAGATGCTTGATATGCGATGTGAGATGCTGTGCGAAAAGTTATCTGTTAATGGTTATTTGTTATTCGTTTGAATGTTGACGACCAATGACTAATGACTATTGACAAATGACAAAGAACCACAAACCTGTTTTCCTGAACCTTGAACATGAAACAACAATCAATGAAGAACGACCTCGCAATTGTACTGGTCAGCGGCGGAATGGATAGTTGCGTTACTGCCGCCATCGCTCATCAGGAGTTTGAGATGGCGTTTTTGCATTTGAATTACGGACAACGAACAGAGCGGCGTGAGTTGAAGTCGTTCAACGACATTGCTGATTTTTATTCAGTGAAGAAACGGCTTGTTGTGGATGTTCAGCATCTGAAACACATCGGTGGCTCAAGTTTGACTGATGATACGATGGCTGTTCAACAAGCGGATTTGGAACGGAAAGAAATTCCGACATCGTATGTCCCGTTTCGGAATGCGAATATTCTTTCCATTGCAGTGAGCTGGGGAGAAATTCTCGGAGCGAAGAAGATTTTCATCGGTGCGGTGGAAGAAGATTCATCCGGCTATCCCGATTGTCGGAGAGAGTTTTATGATGCGTTCAATCAGGTAATCAAACTCGGAACGAAAGCGGAGACGAACTTAGAAATTGTCACGCCTGTTATCTCCATGAAGAAATTTGAGATCGTAAAGAGAGGAAATGAATTGAACGCTCCGTTACATCTCAGTTGGTCCTGCTATCAAAATGAAGAGATTGCTTGCGGTGTGTGTGATAGTTGCGCTCTTCGTCTGCGGGGATTTCAACTCGCAGGCGTCGTTGATCCGATTACGTATGTCGTCATCCCTGATTACGCAAATCAACTATGAGCAAAGAAGTGCGGGTACTGAGGAACGAGGGAGGACGAAATCTTATGTTATTGTATGGTTCAACAATTTTCCTTAGTGCGTTCCTTCTTTTTCAGGTTCAGCCAATTATCAGCAAATACATTTTGCCGTGGTACGGCGGTAGCATGTCGGTATGGACAACGTGCATGTTGTTTTTCCAAATGTTCCTGTTGTTTGGATATTTATACGCACACCTACTCACGAAATATTTCTCGAAAAATATTCAAGCGTTTGTACATCTTGTATTGATGGTTGCTTCGCTCTTGTTACTGCCGGTTATACCTTCGGAGAGTTGGAAGCCGCAACCAAACGCAGACCCGACACTTGGAATACTTTCACTCCTCACCGTTAATTTAGGTTTACCGTACTTTATTCTTTCAGCAACAAGCCCGCTCTTGCAACGATGGTTTACGTTGCTCAATCCGGGAGTGCAACCGTATCGTTTGTTTGCACTTTCTAACGCAGGCTCGTTGTTGGCGCTTCTCAGTTTTCCATTTTTGATTGAGCCCCTCTTTTCAAGAATTGAACAAGCAATGATCTGGGCATTCGGATTGGGCTTGTTTACAGTATTGTGCGGAACGATTGGATTCAGACTCCGGAAAACTTCAGAACAAAGCATCACTGAAAAAGAACTATCAGAAAAGAAAGAAGTAAAATCGCCAACACAACTCATACGATGGCTTTGGATTCTGTTGCCGGCGACTTCCTCCATCATTCTTTTAGCAATAACAAATAAACTGTGTCGTGAAGTCGTTGTCGTTCCGTTTCTCTGGGTTCTTCCGTTAATGGTGTACCTGCTGACGTTCATCATCAGTTTCGACCGACCAACTTGGTATTCACGAAGATGGTTTGGATTGCTCTTTGCCGTCAGCCTTGCTTTGACTTGTTATTTTCTTCTTGTCAAAGAAGAGACGTTGACGATAGTGATGACAATCTTTCCGTTGCTGATGTTTTCTTCGTGCATGATTTGCCATGGTGAACTTGCGCGATTGAAACCCGGTTCAAATCATCTTACATTATATTATTTGCTGATTGCGTTTGGCGGCGCGCTTGGTAGTTTGTTCGTGGTTCTCGTTGCCCCTCTAATCTTCGATGAATACAATGAATTTTACCTTGGATTTATTTTGTGTTCGCTTCTTTGGTTCACCATTTTGTATGTTGATAAACAGAGTCCGCTGCGAGGCGGAAAACGAAAACTCCTGTGGGCGTTCCTCTTTGCCGGAACTGTCGGATTGGTATTTTCTTTCTACAAGATACATGGCTCGACACGAACATACGTTATTGAGCAATCAAGAAATTTTTATGGAGTCATTTCAATTTCTGAGTATGCAAAGGAAACGCCGGTGTACACATACAGAACCATGAGTCACGACGGCGTTTTGCACGGACAGCAATTCATGAGTCCGAAAGTCCAACGGATGCCGATGAGCTATTACTCAGAAAAGAGCGGGCTTGGTGTCTGTTTCTTGGCGATTGGAAAACCACAGTTTCGTGTCGGAGCGGTTGGAATGGGTGTCGGAACAATTGCCGTATGGATGCGCCCGAACGATTACCTCCGGCTCTATGAAATCAACCCTGAAGTGGAGCGGCTCGCGCAAAAATACTTCACGTACATGAAGGACTGCATGGGCAAGATGGATATTTTACTTGGTGATGCACGCCTTTCCCTCGAACGGGAACAGCCGCAGAATTTTGATATCCTCGCACTCGATGCCTTCAATAGTGATTCACCGCCGCTCCATCTACTGACCAAGGAAGCGTTTGATGTTTACCTGAAACATCTTGCACCGGATGGAGCGATTATAATTCACGGGACGTCAAGTTATCTTGACTTCTATCCGGCTGTTACAAAACTTGCCGCACTTTACGGAATGCATTGCAGTTACTTGTTAGATATGAATGAAGAAAGAGCAAAGAACCGTTCGGCTTCGGTTTGGTTGATGGTAACGAAAAATCAATCACTCATTAATCATCCTGATGTTGTACGCATGACAATTCCTGTAACACCTGATACAACTTTCGAACTTTGGACGGACGATTATTCATCACTCTTCCCGATTATGACGTGGTAATTCTCTCTCCATTTTGAATGGAGTGTTGGAGTTATGGAGTTATGAAGTGATGGAGTAGCGGAGTATTGGCACAATGGAAATGTCGAGGGCAAGGGTGTGGAGCGCGCGGGCGAATTTGAAAATTCTTCATGGCTTTTATACTCCACTCCCGTGCAATCTACCACCTATTACCTAAGACCTGACATGTAAGTTACTCAATAATTCCTACCTGATACTCATTGAAACCTGTTAAATAATCAATTGGGATAATAACGTGTTGCAAATAGGAGTAACAACTCTTATTATCACTCAAATTGTTCTTTCATATTTTCAATTATTTAAAGGTATTCACTATGAAGATATTAGTTCTTACTCTTCTGATTCTTGTCTTACCAGCTTTCACTTTCGCTCAGGGAATAACAAGTTGTACGACGAGTCCTCTTGCGTTCACAGATACAGCGTGGACGAATCGCTTTAGCGCCAATGGCGAAAATGCTATCGGTACGGTTGAAGCGCCGAATGATGTGCCGGGAACCGGCGTGGTCGGTATTATTGACTTGTCGAATAGTTCATCTTTTCCATTGGGCGCGAACGCAACGCCGAGCATGTATTTCGGTCCCCCGGGCAGTCAATGGAATTCGCAACAACTTGGTCAGGTGTTCGGTATTGCACTTGATGCCGATGGAAATATTTACGTAACAGCGACCACCGCGTATTGGAATGATAATTTCGGTTCCGGCGGCGCTGGGGCGATTTACAAAATCAATAACGGAACGGGAACAGTTTCCGTGTTTGCGACGCTTCCGAACTCAGGAAGTACTGCTCTCGGAAATATTTGTTACGATTGCAAGCGCAATCAGTTTTTTGTTACCAATATGGAGGATGGAAAGATTTACCGCATCAGTTCGAGTGGGACAATTCTCAGCAGTTATGACCCGCTTCAACCTGATAACGGTTTGGACGGGTATCCTCAACTTGGTGAAAGAATTTGGGGTGTGAATGTTTGGGGAAATCGTGTCTATTATTCTGTGTGGAATTCGGATGTGACGTTTCATACATTTCAAAATAATCTCATCCGCTCGGTTGCTCTGAACGCATCGGGCGATTTCAGTACACAAGACCAAATAGAAATTGAGATTCCTTATCTCGTACCTCTTGGTGGATGGAGTAATCCCGTTTCTGATATTTCGTTTTCCTCCGGCGGAAAAATGCTTCTTGCAGAACGTTCGATGTCCTCACCAACACAACCGGAAGCGCATAAATCGAGATGTCTCGAATATCTATTTCAGAACGGTCAGTGGGTTCCTTCCTCGGCTCAATTTTCTGTTGGTACTTCATTATTCTCAGGGAGAAATTGTGCAGGCGGCGCCGATTATGCGAATGTGAGCGACAGAGTTTGGGTGACTGGCGATGCTTTGATTTTACAGTACACGCCATCATATTTAGTTTACGGCTTGCAAGGATTGCCACAAGGCGGTGGTTCAGTTAACGATAGTTATCTCATTGATGAGTGGGGAAATACCGTTGATATGTCGAAGACAGGTATGGGCGATGTTGAAGTGACAGGAGGAAGAACGACAGGGACGCTCGGTTCAATTTCAGGAAAGAAATGGAAAGATACCGATGGAAATTGTACACAAATTCTTCCCGCAGAAGTTGGTCTGCCAAATTGGATTATCAAATTGTATCCGGGACCGATTATTACGACGACCGATAGCATGGGCAATTATTCGTTTTCGAATCTCCCCCCCGGACAATACACCGTATCAGAAAGTTTGAAAACAGGATGGAATTATACATGCCCGGCAACTGGCTCGCAAAGCGTTACAATCGGAACGGGACAAAATCTAACCGATGTAAATTTTGCAAATCGTTCGATCGGAACCCCTGTCCATGACCTCGGACTTTCGTTTAGCGGTAGTGTTGCCGTGCTGGGGAAACCGAAACACTTCGGAATAAAATATTGGAACAAAGGAAATGTTCCTGTGGCGACGACAATCACCGTTGTCTATCCGGAACATACAACCTATATGAGCGCAACGTACTGGGTATATCAAGGGCAACTGATTAATCACGACATCCCGACACGAACGCTAACGTACGACATGGGAATTCTTCCACCGAACTCAAGCGGAACAATGAAAGTCTCGGTTCAGATTGCCCCACCTCCGGCTGTTCAACTGGGAGACCAACTCCATGCGACAGCAACGATTTCACCAACAACAGGAGACGCAACACCGAATGATAATTTCAAGACCGACATTGAAACTGTCGTAGCATCGTACGACCCGAATCAAAAGTGGGTTGTCCCGGTTGGCATCGGTTCATTTGGCGGAATCGCTATTGATGAGACGCTGAAGTATCACATTGATTTCCAAAATACCGGAACATTTCAAGCGTTTGATATTATCGTTCGCGATACGCTCCCGACGTCGCTTGATATTTCAACCTTCGAAGAAGGCGCGAGCAGTCATTACTGTATTGTGAATGTTCAGGCGCCGAATATCGTTGTGTTCAATTTCCCGAATATCAATCTTCCCGATAGTACAAGCGATGAACCGAACAGTCATGGCTGGGTTGAATTTACAATCAAACCATTTCAAACTACGCCGCTTGGGACCGATATTAATAATCGTGTCGGGATTTACTTTGATTACAACGATGTTGTGTTGACGAATTATACACAGAACAGAATTGTTGACCCGGATGCATATATGAAAATGTACCGTTCATTTCCGCCGGAGAGTCTCGTTGCGAAACGGGGAACGAAAACCATAAAACCGGTTAAGCGTGGTGCAGGTTTACCGAACGCGGCAAATTTGTTAGATGAGGTTGTTGCTCAGGGCGGTTTCCGACCGAATGCCTCGGAGAGTGATAGCGCGGGCGGAATGAGAATTGGTATTTCTTTCATGATGGGTAAAGGAACAGATAAATGGGCGGCAGATAAAGGCGCTGAACGACTCTATTCATGGTGTCGCCTGACAAAATGGGATTTCAAAAAGAAGAAAGGTTCAAATTACGCAGACATTCAGGCAACGCTGGAAGATAAAACAGGATTGCACACAGGGAATCCGAGAGGATTGGATTCTCTCTTTAAGAATGGTATTCCCGCCAAACGATTGCTTGGTCAGAAAACAAAATTACCGCCGAAGGACCACAACAATCATTTACTTGCCGAACTGATTGCTTTGAAAGTGAATATCGCATCGAGCCAGTTAGAAAAAACTCCGCTCGGGTTTGGCGAGTTGGTGTACAACGAAGAAAACCCGCTCGATGAAATGTCGGTGAAAGAGATTTCTTTGAAAGCAGACTCAGCGTTTACATTCTGGAACAGCGGAATCTGGGATTATCAGTTGCTTGATAGTGTCATCAGTAAAATTAACCGTGCTTTTGCCGGTTCAATTGATAAAGAAGATACGCTTAGTTTTATTTCAGGTACAAAGTTGTATCTGAATGGCGAGAAGATTCTTCTTGATGTTCCGTATCTCAAACCGTCAGGTGAATTGCCATCGTTCATGATGCCATATCTTGAAACAGAGCAAACGGATGAATATACTGATAGCAAGCCATACAGTTTTGCGTTGGAGCAGAACTATCCGAACCCGTTCAACCCGACAACGAATTTCGGATTTCGGATTGCCAATTTCGGATTAGTGACGTTGAAAATATATAACTTGCTTGGTCAGGAAGTTGCAACACTCCTGAACAACGAGCAGATGGAAGCAGGGGAGTACGAAATTCCATTTTCTGCTATAGAACTTTCGAGCGGTGTCTATTTCTATCGCATCAATGTCGAATCGGTTGATGAGGATGGATTAAAGCAAACTTTCACCGATGTGAAGCGGATGCTGCTGATGAAGTGATTTGTCACTTCATCAGTAATCTCGATTTCATGTCATCGGGGATGATAAGAAACAGATTGTAAAATAATCTTCAAATCGCAGGGGCGAGATACCCTCGTCCCTGCGATGATTCGATGGGGTAGATGGATAGTCGGGTACAGTGCAAATCATTCCTGTGAGTTGAATATTTTCAAAATTGTTTTGACAAAAACTCAACTTTTCCATATCTTTCTCACCTGAGACAGTACTTGATGCCAGAAACCCTAAGGATAACTACGCGATCATGGTTTCTAAATTAGCAATCATTGATTTCCATCCCGATTGTTTTTTACTCGTAGAGTTCTATCCACCAAGCCTCTGCCTCAGGATCATTCGGTCATGTTCTATAATCTTAAAGATATTTTCCTGATACTTTTTTTGCGTACGTGCTTTTTCAGTTTTCTTATCTTATTGTTTCTGAACAAACCCTCAGTATTCTCCCAACAGAAACTTTCGTTCGAACATATTACGACAGAGCATGGACTTTCCAGAAATTCTATTCTTTCTATTTTTCAGGATAGAAGAGGGTTTATGTGGTTCGGTACAAGAGAAGGACTGAATCGCTATGATGGGTTTTCTTTTACGGTGTATAAACATTCTGTAAATGATTCCAACACAATTTCTAATAATGTCATTACTGTAATTATAGAAGATCATGATGGGATGTTATGGGTTGGAACGAACGAAGGGCTAAATTCTTTTAATCCCTATACAGAAAAAATAAAACGTTATTATCTTACCGATGCGCCATTGAGTGAAAAATATAGTATTCGTTCGATTTATGTTGATTCAAGTCTTTCTTCGACAAGGAATAACAAGCAAAAAATAATTTGGGTTGGAACGTATCAAGGAGGGTTGTACAAAATTTCGCTTGATGGTGAGAATATCTCCTATCAACATTTTCAATATTCTTCCGAAGACAATCATAGCATCGGCGGCAATGCTATTGGAGGAATACTTCGGGATGAACGGGGTACATTGTGGGTTGGAACAGATAATAGAACGCTCAATCAATATGTTCGTTCAACGAATTCATTTATTCGTCATCTCATTGATTTGAATGAGACTCAACACGCCAGTTTCTACAGTTTATTTCTTGATTCACGACATCAAATGTGGGCGAGTATTTTTAACAGAGGAGTGTATCAAGTTTCAAGGGAATATCTCAATGAAAATACCATCCAAGTTACTTTTACTCCAAAAACAAAATCAAAGTTTGTACAAGATGATATCTACGGATTTCCGGTATCTGTTATTGAAGATTTGCAGGGAAATATCTGGGCAAATTATTATTACTATGGATTGGAAAAATATGAACGTACGGATGTCGATTCCTCAATAGTTACACACTATTATTATGATGGTAAGAAGGCGTCCAGTCTGAGTTCTAATCTTCTTCGTTCCATTTTTATCAGTAAAAACAATATCCTTTGGGCAGGCGATGAAGGATACGGAATCAACAAAGCACTGTTGACGAAAAAATTTTCATTATACCGGTATGATGGAAACGATTCAACTTCATTACGAAGCAAAAGTCTGAGAGGTATCTATGAACTTCCCGATGGAAAACTTCTTCTTGGTGGATATTCACCGTTGATGACGTTTGATAGAAAACGCGGAGTTCTTCAAACGAAAATTAAAAATGTTGATTCCCCCAAATCTTCAGAAATTATTAATTCTGTGTATTGTATTGCTCCTGACCCATTATACGCTGATAGTATTGTATGGCTGGGTACAGAAGGGTATGGATTAATGCGGTATAATTTCCTTAATTACACGTTCAAGAAATATATACCCGATGTCAACAATTCGAATTCTTTATTGTACTCTTGGATTAAATCGCTCTATGCTGATAAGAACGGATTACTTTGGGTAGGAACCGAAGGAGGTTTGCAAAGCATGGATGTTAAGAATTTTCATTCTCCTACATTTACTACCTACAAACATGATGAAAAGAATCCGCAGAGTATAAGCAATGGAGTAATTTCGAGCATTTATCGTTCCTCAAAAGGCATACTCTGGGTTGCTTCAAATCCGGGCGGATTAAACGCTATGATTCCTTCTGAAACAAATATTTTTCATCATTACATCTCCACTCCATCCGATTCAGCGAGTATTGGTAGTAATCTCATAAAAACAATTCATGAAGATAACAATGGAACAATGTGGTTCGGAACAGATGGCGGCGGATTGAATAAACTGCTTCCTGATGGAAAATCATTTCAACAGTATTTGGAAGAAGATGGACTTCCGAACAATACCGTTTACGGCATATTAGAAGATTCCAGCGGTAGCCTCTGGCTAAGTACAAATAAAGGAATTTCCCGCTTTATTCCTTCGAGCAATGAGTTTTGGAATTTCTCGCTCAACGATGGACTACAGGACGAAGAGTTTAACACTGCTTCATATTATCAATGTAAGCATGGGGAAATGTTTTTTGGCGGTATCAATGGTCTCAATGCTTTTTTCCCAGAGCAAATGAAACGCAATTCTTATATTCCCCCCGTGCATATTACTTCGATGAAAATTTTTGATAAAGAAATTCCGCACGAAAGAAGGTTGGCATCTCCGCTCCTTTCACTTGCGTACGACGAAAACGTGCTCTCCTTTGAATTTACTTCGTTGGATTATTCCGAACCATCACGCAATCAATTCAAATACAAAATGGATGGTAACGACGTTGATTGGGTTTATGCTGGAAATAGAAGGTATGTTTCCTATGCTCATTTATCCCCCGGGGAATACACCTTTAACGTCAAGGGTTCGAATAGTGCTGGAATTTGGAATGAACAACCGGCAACCATTTCTTTCATTATTCGTCCGCCATTCTGGGCTACGTGGTGGTTTCGGTCTCTTGCGGTTATTCTCTTTCTTTCTGTTGGTCCTGCTTTTTATTATCGTCGCGTTTCATCTCTGAAGAAGGAACAACGGCGTCAACAAGAATTCTCAAGACAACTTATTAATACACAAGAAACAGAAAGACGACGAATGGCACGTGAACTTCATGATGGGTTGGGTCAGGAGCTAATGATTATTGCCAACAAGTCGCAGTCGGCATCCGAGATGGAGAAACTGAGTCTTATAAAAAGTAAACTCAATGAAATTTCACAAACCGCATTAACCGCCATTGGTTCAGTGCGCGAAATTGCATTTAATCTCAGTCCCTATCAACTTGAGCAATTAGGTTTGACCAGCGGATTGCGTTCAATGATAGAAAAAGTCTCCGCATCATATCCCATTATTTTCACGCACGAGATTGAGAATATTGATGGATGTTTTAGTAATGAAGCAGAAATCAATATCTACCGAATCGTACAAGAATGTTTGAATAATATTGTAAAACACTCAGAAGCGACGGAGTCGCTCATCAACATAACAATTTCTCGTGAACAGGTTGTCATTGTGATTAGTGATAACGGAAAAGGATTTGATTTCGATAGTGTTCTCTCGTCAGGATTTCGTTCTGGATTTGGATTAGCCGGGTTAGATGAACGGATCAGGCTTCTTCATGGGACCTATACTATCGAATCAGCGCCCATGAATGGAACAACATTTTCATGTTCAATAATTAGAGAAAATAATGAAGCAAACAATTAATATCGTTATCGCTGAAGACCATCCTATTTTTAGAAAAGGACTAAAAGACATCATCAATGGTGAACATAACATGAAAGTTATTGATGAATGTGGTGACGGATCTAAAGTGTTGAGTATGATTAAAAAACAGAAACCTGATGTTCTCATACTTGACCTCAACTTACCGGAGCGGCATGGTCTTGAAGTGCTCAACGAAATACAAATGTTTAAGGACAAACTAAAAACAATTATTCTCACCATGCACAACGATGAGGAAACATTTAATAAAGCAATCGACCTTGGAGTTGCGGGCTATGTACTAAAAGAAAGTGCTGGTCATGATATTTTAGAAAGTATTCGAGCAGTTGTCAATGATCAAATGTATATCAGCCCGACGATTTCGTCCTATTTACTCAAGAGACGACAACGGAATCACCTTCTCCATGAATTACATCCCTCCATTGAAAACCTCACGGAGATGGAAAGAAAAATATTGAAGCTGATTTCTGAAAATAAATCGAGCAAAGAAATTGCTACCCTGTTGTTTATCAGTGACCGTACAGTCCAAAATCATCGGATGAATATTTGTAATAAACTGAACTTGCATGGAAGTTTTTCTTTGTTAAAATTTGCAATTGAGAACAAGAATAAGTTGTAATTTCTTTCAAAACACCCCATTTCTTCCTTCCTCCTAAGTAACTCTACTCAGTTCACTGAGTAGGTATATCTCTTTCAAATAAGCCACTCTATCAATCTATTTAGAGTAGGTTCCTCTATTCTTTTCTCTTGGGCTGCAGCGTACATTAGTACCCAGAAATCTATGACCATTATGATAGTTGATGATAATATTGGTATGCGGGCTACTATTCGGGAAGCAGTGCAACCCTTTGTCAGTACCGTTCTCGAATGTGGAGATGGCAGTGAAGCTATCACTGCTTATACAAAATATAAACCTGATTGGGTGTTGATGGATATTGTCATGAAACAGATGGATGGATTTACCGCAACAAAGAAAATTCTCGATTCAGATCCAACTGCAAAAATTATCATTATAACACAATACAACGATTCCGAATATGTACGACGATCTCAACAAATTGGAGCCAAAGGTTTCGTCATAAAAGAACGACTGACTGATGTTCTCAAAATAATAAATACAACAGGATTTTTTCCTCAACAACATTAATTCACTTTATCATTACTCACAACAGTTCTTTCTACCATGAAGACACAACTCAATCATTTTGCAATTCTTTTCTTTGCATTCCTTCTTATTCCAATATCAACACAGCTGAACGCGCAAGGATTTTCAGAAGTCTATTCCGGGCAACTGGATTCCTTGTACAACGGTTCTGTCGCGTGGGGCGATTATGATAATGATGGAAAATTAGATTTACTCATGACCGGAGTAAACAGCAATGGATTCCCCGTAACAAATATCTACCGCAATACCGGAAGCGGTTTTACGAAGCAATTTACAGGAACAATTCCCGGCGTTGCATACGGTTCTTCCGCGTGGGGCGATTATGATAGTGATGGTAAACTTGACTTTGTACTAACCGGTTCCGACACTACTGCATTGACCGTTTCGATGTTGTATCGTAATACCGGGAGCGGATTTACTCAGGTCTTTGCAGGAGTGTTCGACAGCGTTGTGAACAGTTCGGTTGCCTGGGCAGATTATAATAACGACGGTAAGTTAGATATTCTCCTCACCGGTGCAAATAGTCAAGGCACTCTTGTTTCAAAAATATATCGTAATACAGGAAGCGGATTTACGGAAGCATATCCGGGATCGTTCATCGGTGTTAACAGAGGTTCAGTTGCATGGGGTGATTACGATAACGACGGCAAGTTGGATATTCTCCTTGCCGGAATGGACTATTCGTATAATCCACTGACAAAACTATATCGCAATACAGGAAGCGGGTTTACAGAAGTCTATGCCGGAACATTTACAGGAGTACACTCTGGCTCTGTTGCCTGGGGCGATTACGATAGTGATGGCAAGTTAGATATTCTGCTTACAGGTGATTCTTCTTCCTTCACACCGGTATCCAGGATTTATCACAATACAGGAAGTGGGTTTACGGAAGTGTATGCCGGTAGTTTAACACCGGTAGTGAACGGTTCTGCTGTCTGGGGCGATTATGATGGTGATGGCGATCTGGATATCCTGCTTACGGGCGATGATGGTACATTCAGGAACAACAAAGTGTATAAGAATACAGGAAGCGGATTTACCGTAGATATTGCTTCGAGTGTTCTTGTGGGGTATGATTATTCTTCTTCAGCGTGGGGGGATTACAATAATGATGGAAATTTGGATTTTGTTCAGATCGGATTTGTCAACGGATTTATTCCGATTTCACAAATCATCACTGTGAGCGGTGTACCGGCAAATACGGCGCCGGACGCTCCTGCCAATTTAACGGCAACAAACACAGGAGATCTCGTTACGTTCAGATGGAACCGCTCCACCGATGCGCAAACACCCACTGATGGATTAACCTATAATCTTCGCATCGGAACTTCATCCAATGGAGTGAATACTCTTTCGCCGATGGCAAATGCAACCACGGGATTCCGGAGAGTTGTTAAACTTGGAAATACCAATCACGATACGAGTTGGACAATCAACATTCCCGATACAACCGTAGCAACGTACTGGAGTGTTCAGGCGATTGATAATAATTTTGCAGGCTCTCCATTTTCATCGGAACAACAAATTTTTGTTCCTCCGGCGCCAACATATACTCTCACTGTAAATTATAACGCGGAACAAGGTTCGGTTACAAAAAATCCTGACAGTTCTTCATACCATAACGGAACAGAAGTACAGCTCACTGCAACGGCAAATACCGGATACAATTTTGTTAATTGGACCGGCGATATAACAAGCGCATCAAATCCTCTATCGCTTCTCATGAATGCAAATAAAACCGTGAGCGCAAACTTTGCAATCAAACAATACACGTTGACATATACTGCCGGTGCGAACGGTTCAATTTCAGGAACGACGCCGCAAACAGTAAACCACGGAACCAACGGAACACAAGTTACAGCAATGCCTGCAACAGGTTATCATTTTGTGAACTGGAGCGATGGCATAACCACAGCAACAAGACAGGATATGAGCGTAACCGCAAACTTATCCGTAACGGCTAACTTTGCAATCGATACATACACCATTACGCCGGCAGACGATGCACACAGCACAATCCAACCTGCCGTTCCCACGACTGTGAATTACGGCGCAAGTCAACGCTTCACATTCTCTGCCGATGACGGGTACGAAATAGACAGCGTCATTGTTGATGATGTAAACGTTGATTCCACGACGGGATATACGTTTACCAATGTTTCGGCGAACCATTCAATCCGCATAACCTCAGCGAGAGCAAAAACACGCGTAACAAACCACACTCCGGCTAAACACGAGATAGATGTTTTCATTGGGACAGAAATACAAGTTACATTCAGCAGACCGATGAAGCAAAGTTCGTTTGTTGATACAACCTCCTTTATTGCTCGAGGTTGGACAAGCGGAAGGCATAAAGGGACGTTTGCCTTTTCGCATGGAGATTCGGTAGTAACGTTTTCTCCAACTCTACCATTTAAGAGCGGGGAAATTGTAGAAGTAGAAATTTCTAATAAACTTCTTGATGATTCCAATTTTGTAATTGCGCCGACTGTTTACACATTTACGACACAGACACAAACCTCTCCCGGCATATTTGCAACAAAGGTAGATTATGCAACGGGAATTGAACCTCGCTCAATCTATGCGAGCGATATAGATGGTGACGGCGATGCAGATATTGTGACAGCGAACTCTGCATCATTTGAAAGTAGCGTTTCAGTTTTGAAGAACAATGGGACTGGGACATTTGCAACGAAGGTGTACTACGAAGTGGGAAATAAACCCTTTTCCCTCTACGTCAGTGATATAGATGGCGACGGCGATGAAGATATTGTAACGGCGAACAATTCGTCAAATAATGTTTCGGTTTTGAAGAACAATGGGAATGGAACATTTGCAACGAAGGTGGACTACGGAGTGGGAGATGGTCCCTATTCCGTCTTTGCCAGTGATATTGATGGTGACGGCACGGCGGATATTGTGACTGCGAACTATAATTCAAATAACGTTTCAGTTTTGAAGAACAACGGAGATGGGATATTTGCAATGAAGGTGGACTTCGGAGTGGGAGATGGTCCATCTTCCATCTTTTCTAGTGATATTGATGGCGACGGCGATGAGGATATTGTAACGGCGAACAATTCGACAAATAACATTTCGGTTTTGAAGAACAACGGGGCTGGGACATTTGCAACGAAAGTGGACTACATAGTTGGACAGAATCCCCAGTCCGTCTTTGCCAATGATATAGATGGCGACGGCGATGTGGATATTATGACTGCGAATAAGGGTTCACATAACGTTTCTGTTTTGAAGAACAACGGGGCTGGGACATTTGCAACGAAGGTGGACTACAGAGTGGGAGCTACTCCTAAAACCGTCTATACGATTGATGTAGATGGCGACAGCGATGTGGATATTATGACTGCGAACAATAATTCAGATAGCGTTTCGGTTTTGAAGAATGATGGCAATGGGATATTTGCGTCAAAGTTTGATTATAGAACGGCATTTTCTCCTTGGTCAGTCTATGCGAGTGATTTGGATAACGATGGCGATGTGGATATTATGACTGCGAACTACGGTTCAAATACCATTTCGGTGTTGCTTGGGAAAAATTCCTTTGAACTGACTACCGATATCGGAGATGGCGATGGCGAGATAATAATCTCTCCAACTTTCGAAGATGGTATGTATGAAGAAGGCACACAAGTTACACTTGTTCCTCTCCCCGAAGAACATTTTGTCTTCTCATCGTGGAGCGGCGATACGGCAAATGCAGTAAGAAAAAATGATACGCTTATTGTAACAATGGATACCAGTAAATCTATTACGGCAAATTTTGAACCGGAGAAATTTACAATCACCATAGCGCCGGGACCAAACGGGAAAATAATGTACGATGGAGAAATTGCACCATCAACAATACTCATTGAATATGGAGAGGATTTTGATTTCACTGTTGAGCCAAATGAAACATATAGTGTAAAGAGTGTGAGTGTTGATTATCGGGTTGTTGGTTCCGATATAGACAATACCATACCAAGCGTAGATGCAAATCATATAGTTGGAGCAACGTTTAAACTGGGACCACAGACTCCATCTATAACCGTAACAACACCCAACGGCAACGAAATCTGGAAAATTGGAGAAACACATACGATTGAGTGGACGAAAGTAAATCTGGATTCTGTAAAAGTGCAATATACTATCAACAACGGAATTACATGGAAGACAATTGATTCCAACATTACTGCGACAAGTTTAAGTTGGGTAATACCGGATTTGCCGAGCGGTGCTGCAGTAAGATCAGCGATAAGAGTGCTCAGCACGAAGAATTCAAACGTACGGGATATCTCTGACAACTATTTTTATATTAAACCGGTAATACAACCCTCTAATACCGGGACGACACAAAAATTAAATGATATGTTTATGTATCCGGATGGCAATGGTTGGGCTGTAGGCAATGCATCAACAATTTTGCAAACCACAGATGCAGGAAAAACCTGGATTAACCATTCGAATGACAAAGGTGTACCTGCTGGTGTGAATTTGGTCGGAATTATAAATACTTATTATCATTATTTCGCAATCGGTTCGCTCGGGAATAACGCAGTGGTTTTAAGGTTTAACGCCATTGGTAGTATTGATAGTTTTGTACAAGATGCAACGATAAACGATTTCTCTCCCAACAGTATATGTATTAAGCCAGCGGGTTCGTTAGGAAATCAAATTCCCTTTACGGTTGGAAATAATGGAAAGGTTTTCTACGAGTTTGGTGGCTTTTGGCAATCTGTTACTTCACCAACACAAGACAACCTCACCAGTATAACTTATAGAAATCATATTACATCAAGTGGTCCTGACAATAATACAACGTATTACATAACAGTTGGAAAGAATGGTACGGTCTATCAAGCGAAAGTTAAACAATCTTCGGTTTCCCAATATTCTGCTGAATGGAGTACTCTTGCAACGGGTGTTGGTTCAAATCTTAACGATATTGCTTTTTTGCCTCACAGTTATATTTTCCAAAATAATTATAATACTGGATGGATTGTCGGAGATAGTGGGAAAATACTCAAGACGTCAGATGGCGGCTCAACATGGGTTTCCCAATCAAGTGGAACGACTGCAAATCTTAAAGGTATAAGTGTTGGTGTGAATTATGGCTGGATAGTAGGAGATGATGGTACAGTTCTCAAATTAAATACATTAAGCGGTAAGGCAAAATGGAAATCCGGTTTTCAGCAAAGTGAAAGTTGGTCTCAAGTTCCCAGCGGTACAACGAAAAACTTAAATGTGGCGGGAGTAACTGGAAATGGCTCGTTTGTAACGGTGGGAGATTCGGGCACAGCGCTCAATAGTTTAACACAGGAAGTGATTCTTACATCGCCAACGGGGGGAGAAACATTCATCGCCGGACAAACGGTTCCTATCACGTGGTCAAGCGATGGAGTGAATTATGTAAAAATAGAATACTCACCGGATTCAGGACAAACGTGGCAATCGGTGACTAATTTTACATCTGCAAAGAACGGTCTTTACAACTGGAAAATGCCGAACACTGTTTTGCAAAATGTTGTTGTTGCAATTAGTGATCTGGAAGATTCAACAATATCAGATGCAAGCGATTCAACATTCAGGTTAGTGCAGGATGTTGCAATGTTCAGAACGTTCCGAGCCGATACGATGCTCTCGAAAAAATCAGTGACACTAAAATTCGATAAGTATAAAAATCTGACTTCAGGAAAAGGAAATATGAAGACCGCAGTCGAGCATGTGTTCAAGCGATTGAAAGCAACAAAGGGTGCGACGTTTCTCGGCAAACCTCAAACGGATAAAGTACTGAAGAAGAAACTCGGATGGATTGCATTCGGTTCTGCAGCAGATTTCGGGAAGATGTTCACCGCACCGCATAACGGTACATCGTACCCGATTGATTCTGTACGTTTGCCAGCACCAAAGAAATCGAAAAAACTCTTCGGCGCTCTCAAGCCAACACGAAAAGCATACAATAACCCGGTATGGGAACAGGGAATTATTTTCCGGATGAACCTGATTGCCAGCAGTAAGGGAATCACACCGAAAGGGTTTGGCGATCTGGTATTGGATACTACTGCTGTGTTGAACGGAAAACAACTACAGGGAATGACGCTCAGTGAAATCGGAACATGGATGGATAGTGTGATGACATGGTGGGATACATTAGATTATGAGACAGTCGATAGTTATACCGAACTCGCGGAGTTCGCCAACTTGTTACGTGGAATCAACGAAGCATTTTATGATTCGGTCACGTTCAGCAACTCGTACATTGATTCGATGGCAGTGATAAAAGGCGATTCGAACATTTCTGTGAAAAAGCCGAAGAATGCGTTTGCGATATATTTGCAAGGAACAAAAACTGCATCTGAATCGGGTGGGTTATTGAAATACATTCTTGGCAACGAATCGAAGACGATTGCCTATCAACCCTCGTTCTCGGATGAGGAAGAAATTCCGTTCGAGTATGAACTCTATCAGAACTATCCGAATCCGTTTAATCCTTCGACTGTTATTCGTTATCAGTTACAAGATGTCAGTACTGTGAACTTGAAAGTGTATAACTTGCTCGGTCAGGAAGTTGCAACACTTCTGAACAACCAACAGATGGATGAAGGCGAGTATGAAATACCATTCAATGCCGCGGGCTATGCAAGTGGTGTGTATTTCTACCGTCTTGAAGCGACAAATGTTGAGGATGGAACGAAGATATATATGCAGGTGAAGAAAATGCTCTTGATGCGATAAAATCATAACAATTTATTAAAAAGGTATCCTATGAAATTTTTACAGTTCTTTTTTACTTGGCTTTTCATTTTATCGATGAGCAGTGGTGTAAGTTCACTCGTTTTCGCTCAGTGGATGGTCCACCCAAATGTGAACACCGCCATCTCGACGACAGCAGGTTCTGAACAATATCCCACCATTGTGAGTGACGGCTCAGGAGGCGCTATTATTACGTGGCATGACAACCGCAGCGGAAATTATGACATCTACGCCCAACGAATAAACAGTTCAGGTGTTGTTCAATGGACAGCCAACGGCGTCGTCATCTCGACAGCGGCAGGCAATCAAGAATATCCTACCATTGTAAGTGACGGCACAGGAGGCGCCATCATCACGTGGGGTAATGTTGATATCTACGCCCAGCGGATCAACAGCGAAGGCGTCGTCCAGTGGACAGCAAATGGTGTTGCCATCTCGACTGCAGCAAACAATCAACAATATCCCACCATTGTGAGTGACGGCTCGGGCGGCGCGATTATTACGTGGTATGACACTCGTAGCGGTGCTATTGACATCTACGCCCAACGGATCAATAGTGCAGGCGTTGTGCAGTGGACAGCCGATGGCGTTGCCATCTCGACTGCGGCAAACAGTCAACTACTTCCTACCATTGTGAGTGACAACTCAGGAGGCGCCATCATTACGTGGTATGATAACCGCAGCGGAAATTATGACATCTACGCTCAACGAATAAACAGTTCAGGTGTTGTTCAATGGACAGCCCACGGAGTCGCCATCTCGACTGCAACAAGCAATCAACAATATCCCACCATTGTGATTGACGGTTCAGGAGGTGCCATCATTACGTGGCAAGACCACCGCGCCAGCAATCCTGACATCTACGCCCAAAAGGTTAATAGTGAAGGAGTTGTGCAGTGGACTGCTGACGGTGTCGGTATCGCGACGGGGACACTACTTCAACAAAAGCCCACCTTAGTGAGTGACGACTCAGGAGGCGCCATGATCACCTACACTAGTGGCACGTCAACCGATGATATCTACGCCCAGCGTATAAACAGTTCAGGTGTTGTGCAATGGACAGCCAACGGAGTCGCCATCACGACGGCAGCAGGCGATCAACTAAATCCTACCATAGTAAGTGACGGTTCAGGAGGCGCCATCATCGCGTGGGGTAATGCTGATATCTACGCCCAGCGAATCAACAGCGCAGGAGTTGTGCAGTGGACAACCGACGGTGTTGCTATCTCGACGGCAGCAAGTACACAAGCCTATCCCACCATGGTGAGTAACAGTTCAGGTGGTGCAATCATCACCTGGCAAGACAATCGTAGCGGGAATAACATCTATGCACAGAATATAATTTCTTCCGGATTTATTGGCATGGCTCGTAATGCAATGATTTCAACTATTCAAGATGTGCCCAATGATCAAGGAGGCAGCGTTCGTGTGCGATGGCAAAAGTCTCCGGATGATACGGGAATTAGTGTAGTTCAAATTGTCTCTTATGGAGTCTGGAGGAAAATCCCGCCGAGTCTTCTTGCCAAAAAACTTATGGGAAGAACACTCAGAGCAATGGATGATACTCTTGGAACGCTTTACGATTTTATTGTGAACGTTCCGGCGGTGCAATCGCCGTACTACAATGTCGTAGCTCAAACGTTGGAGGATTCGTCTTCTGCGGGAACGAACAACTTCTCGTTTCTCGTAACAGCGCATACAGCCAATCCAAATTTATTTTATATTTCTCCTGCCGATAGTGGTCACTCGGTGGATAATTTATCGCCCAGCGCTGTAGTGTCCGTTACCGCTGAAGTGCAATCAGGCCCATTGGTGAAAATCCATTGGAGTCCTATTCTTGTTGATCCTGATGTCGGCTATTACGAAGTCCATCGTTCGACTTCTTCCGGATTCATCCCAAGTCCCGGTACGAAAATAGGATGGACAACTGACACGTTGTTCACTGATAATTCACCTGTAACCGGAACTACGAATTACTATCGTCTTATCACGGTGGATATCCACGGCAACCACAGTGTTCCATCAGCAGAAGCCACGGCGACGATGATGATAACGGCACAATACAATTTTTCAGATAGGTGGAATATGGTTTCAATCCCGCTTATAGTTAATGACTACACGAAAACTATTCTTTTTCCAACAGCAACTACAAATGCATTCGCGTATGAAGCAGACTATGTGGCGTATGGAACTCTTTCAAACGGTGTCGGGTACTGGTTAAAATTTAGTGGAAGCCAGCAAATATCTATGACGGGATTTCCGCGTGAAAGTGAAACAATAGCCGTCCAAGTCGGATGGAATATGATTGGTTCAATAAGTTCATCAGTAGATGTTACGACTATTACTTCCAATCCACCGGGACTCATAACATCACAATTTTTTAGTTATGAGAATGGTTACGATGTCTCGACAACAATTGAGCCGGGAAAGGGATATTGGGTGAAGGTAAATCAGGCTGGAACCTTAACTCTGTCATCAGTAGCCAGTAATCAGTACTCAGAAAATAGTATTAAGATTGTTTCTACGAATGAGCAACCACCACCGCCACCAACATCAGAAACCACAAATCAGAAACCACAAGTCTTTAACTTGGAACAAAACCACCCTAACCCGTTCAACCCTTCGACTGTTATTCGTTATTCGTTACCTGTTACAGGTCTGATAACGTTGAAAGTGTACAACATGCTCGGGCAGGAAGTTGCAACGTTGTTAGACAATCAGGAAATGGAGCAAGGCGAGTATGAAATATCGTTCAATGCAAACATGTTTGCAACCGGTGTATATTTCTATCGCATCAATGTTGAATCGGTTGATGAGGATGGAATGAAGCAAATATTCACTGATGTGAAGCGGATGCTGTTACTCAAGTAATCGAGTACTGAAGTATTGAGGTGTTAGAAAGCCGGGCTGTAAAGTTCGGCTTTTTTTTACCGGAAGTAGGGAGATTTATTCTATTTTCAAAAAAGCAAATAAAAAGCTACAAACTCCTTCTGTTCATTACTCAATCATTCCCACCTGATTCTCACTCAAACCTGTCAAATACTCAATTCCCTCATTTCTTCCCTTGTTTTCGGGCATTTCTCTATTAGATTTGCACCGGATTTATTATCACTTATTTGTTCTTTTATCAACCATCATAGGAATGTTATGAAACAGTTCTTCTTTTTTCTTTCTTTACTGATTGTCTTTGTCAGTACGGGTTTCGGCTCGTCGGTCACGAAGACTGTCGGTGTGGGACAAGATTACACGACGATAGCAGATGCTCTCGCCGATATCAATGCGAACGGATTGGCAGATACCGTCAGTTTAATGCTGATGGATACGCTGTACAATGAGACATCGCTCATGTACAATCCGTCAACAAGCCAACCATTATCGTTGTACATGGCTCAGGGCGGAACGGCGAAACCGCACGTTCGTGTTTCTCCCGGCGGATTGCCGTATGCAATCATGGCGGTCAACCATGCGGAGTTTGTCATGTACAATATTCTCGTCGAGCCGGATGTCAATTCAACATGGCTTGCGGGCGTGAATGTCCGCTCGATGGAAAATAATTCACGCGTCTATATTCAAAGCGGCGGCGTAACCGGTTCGACGACGGAACGCGGGTATGAAGTGCTCGCCGATAGTTCGGCAGATGTTGATATTTTCGGATGCCTTGTTATTCAGGTACAGTCTGTCGGTATTTACATAGAGTTACAAAATTTTCCACCCCTCACGACCCGCTATAAATTTCAGACCCTCAATAGTTCGGTAACGTCAGGCATCGAAATAAAGGATTGTTACCTGAGTGGTGCAGATACAGGAATCAGCGTGAATGGAATTGGAAGGACGTTCCTCTCCAGCAATACAATTACAACACAATGCAACGTTGGCACGACGATTAACTCAATGGGAGAGAATTCCGAAATTCGTTTTCTCGGCGGCGCGGATACGGTTATGGGTAAATCAATTTATCTTCCGAATGGACACAATGTTTCTGTGTTTGAAGTTGGCTCATCAACGCTTGCCAATCCAATGTTAGCCAGACGCGCCTCAGCATCAATGCTGAAACTTGCCGCGAATAGTTCATCTCTAATTTCACATGCTTATGATATAACAATCATAAATGATTCAACGGTGGAATGTGATTTCAGCATTACGAATACAGATTTCGATTGGGTAGGAACTGCTGTACAACTCAACAGGAAATTCTTAGGAAACTCTGAAATATCAAACAATACAATGTCCGTAATTGGCTACGCTAATTTGCCGGGGATGGCAATTAAATATTCGTCCGGTGGAATTGAGCAGGCAACGTATGATGATGAATACAATGGAAATATCGTGACGCATGAGATGGGACATAACTGGCTCACAATTGAATTCCAAAATGAAACAGGGGGTGAAGTGTTCGGAGGAATCACAGCACGCGGGAATACCATCTCAGGTACTCCTTCCGCAATGCAACTAAAATCAAAGCGGAGTGAACTTCCTGCAAATATTAATAATGTTGTTGTTATCAACAATACCTTTACGGGTAATTCAATATATGAAGGCATTGCATTTGAGTTTGGCGACATTGACATTAAAACCGGACTACGGTTTGATTCAAACACTGTCAGTAACACGAATGTGGCGATGCAGTATAGGGCGAAACGATCTGAACTCCCGCCAAACTTAGATGGAATCAAAACTGCCGAACTATCACATAACATGATAGAAAATGTTCAAGTTGGATTCGATTTTGAATTCAATGCAGATTCGTCGTTGCAGGCAGTTACACGAGGACCGATTTTCCCGCCGATTGAAATTCAAACGAACGGTATACTTGCGCCGATAGCGATTCCCAGTTTTGTCGCGATGCAGTATCGGGCAAAGCGTGCAGAAGTTCCTCCGAACATTGAATCTATAAAAATTACAGGAAACACGATTGATGGAAATGGTGGCGGAACAGCAATTGACTTACCGTTCACGACGGTTAATGACATAGAAATAGAAAATAATACAGTCACCGATGCAAGATATAACTTATTGCTTGGCTCGATGGCGACAGAAGATTATATCGGCAATAGTGATTGGTACGGACCGCCGCTGAGTATCCAAAACAATTCGTTCACGAGCAGTGTTGATGGAGCGTTATTTTTTCAAACACCGACCGAAGGATTACGAATTGATTCGTTGAACATTTCCGGAAACAACGTAAACGTTACCGGGGGTCTACACCGGGTCAGTAGTTTCTTCGATGTCTTTACGGATTTATCAATAAAAGATAATAACTTCCAGGTTAATTCATTCTTTGATGTATTCTTTGATATTGCCATCTCAGATATGGGCTCTGCTAATATTCAGAATAATAATTTCAGTTGTTCAGGATTAGCGAGTTCAATGCGCGGCAGTAAGTATGAACTGAATATCAGGAGAGCAAATATGGCAAGGTCGAGTATGAAGGGTTTAACTGCACGCCCAGATTTCTCTGTTTTACTTGGCGGAAATAGTTTCTGTGATGGAGATGTAGTTGTTGATATTCAGAATGATTCATTAGTCTATTCACCAATGAACGTTTCTATCAATAATAATCAAGCGAATGGAAATGTCTTGATTACAACCTTTGATACGGAAAATGAAATTGCAGGAAATACGTTCGGCAGTCCGTCGGCATTTTCAACTTCATCCATGCCTGCACGAAGATATGAGCTTCAGGTTCGAAAATCAGATAGAGTACACATGATGAATGTTGGCGGTTCACTATTGCTCAACTTTCATAATAACGTACTGAACGGATTTTATGACGTTGTCATTTCTGTTGATGACACCGCAGGAATAGGTTCTGTTCAAATAGATAGTAATACTGTTACTGCTGGAACAATGGCATCAAGCACTTCTTCATTACCCGCGAACAGGTACGAGGTGGGTTTCAGAAAATCAAAAACGGTTACGCTTGCAAATTCGAGTTCCTCGTTTGCAGAACCGACATCGTTTGATTATTCAAACAATACATTGACCGGCTATGAACACATCGGAATGTATGTCAGCGATGAAACAGGATTGCTTTCGACAGCCCTCAATAGCAATACTGTTGATGGAACATCGGCAACTGCTACGTTGAATGGCGATGGAACATCGAGCATGCCAGTGAAAAAATATGAATTAGCAGTTCGGGCTGGGAGCAGACAGCAGTTTGCTCAATCATCTGCAGTAATGGGAAACACGCATACATATTCCAATAATACAATTACGGGATATGAAGAAGTGTTTATTGGCATCGAAGATTCAAACGGAACGATGACGGCAGAAGTGAATGGGAATACAATCACAGGGCAAAGTATAGTCGCAGGTACGAACGGCATGAAGACTTCATCTATGGCAGCGAGGAAATATGAATTGCAGGTTCGTCGTTCAGATCGGGTTAGTATGTCGGGAAATAATGCAGGAAAAGACGTATCCGTTGCTACGGGTGATTGGTTCACCTGTGAAGACAATACCGTGACCGGATTTGCAGAGGTTCAATTAGTTCTCGAAGGAGTGGATGATTTGATGTCGGCTTCGATAAAGAGAAATACATTTACAGGTATCGGAAGTGCGACCGGATTGAATACTTCCTCTATGGCGGGAAACAAATATCAGGTTGGAGTAAAAAGATCGGGCACAAATACACCTCGAAGTAGTTCTTTCGCTACTGCTCATCAATGGTTCACGTATGAAGATAACACTGTGAGTAACTTTTCCGAAGGTGGTATTTTCGACTTGCTGAATGAAGGAGAAGCAGGTCTTGCAAATATCGAAGGAAATACATTTGGTAACGTTGTTGTTTCTTCTAACAATGTAAAAGACAAAGATGCATTGATGGCTGGTTCGAAATATGAACTTAACATCAGAAGAGCAAATAGAGCGACATTAACAGGAACCTTGTCTAAAACATCCAATAATTTCACCGCCGCAGATTCGGTGAAAATATTTAACAATTCATTCGCTCAACTTGATGGCGGCGGATTCTATGTCTATTCAGAAAATAATGCCCCCGGAGAAGTAACAACGGTGTGGCTTGATGGAAACAATTTGTCGTCAACTTCATCTCCCTTCATCTTTGACCTTTCCGAAGCACCTTTTGATAGCGGTTCCTCCCAATTTCTCGTAACGGGGAATAGTTCGAACGGTGGTACAGGTTCTTCAAACATTGAAAAAATCCGGTTTAATTTTCAACTTGGTAGTATGTATGCATCTTCAACTCCCTTGTCGCCCGTTTCTTCAAAGCCAAACACCTTTAAGAATGGTCATGGATTAGCATTTTACAGTAATCCGTCAACACCTGTAATATTCAATTACCAGAACATGACCGGCAACAGCATGAATATTATCAACGGAACCAACAGCCAAATTGATGCGCGCTACTGCTGGTGGGGAACAACCGACTCGGCAGAGATTGCATCCAAGATGCAGGGCGATGTGTTGTTCATGCCGTTCCTGACAGATTCAGTAACGACACAATCGGGTGGAATTGAAGGCGTTGTCTATCACGATGCAAACTTCAATTACACACGTGACAGTGAAACAGGACTTGAAGGATGGACAGTCAATTTACTCGTTGATGGAACTATTGTTGATACAAGAGTGAGCGATGCAAACGGAGCGTATTCATTCATGGACATTCCGTTCGACCAATACACCGTGTGCCTCGTTCCGCAAGATGGGTATGCGTACTCCGAAAACCTGAATTGCGGTACAGTAGATTTTTCGTCCGGTACATTATTTAGTGTCGAGTTTGGTGTTTTCAGCGATGCGAAAAAATTCCGGACATTCAGCGCCGATACGCTTCTCTCCAAAAAGCCGGTGAAGATGGTGTTCAAGAGTAATATTAGAACATCGCTCTACCCGAACACAGCAACTGCGTTGGAAAATGTGTTTGCCCGTCTCGGAAAGAATGGCGCGACATTCCTCGGCATCGCACAGTTGGATAAAAACCGTTCGAAGAATCTTGCCTGGATACCGTACAAGAAAGCAGGCGATTTAGGTAAACTCTATACTTCAGCACATAACGGTACGGCATACCCGATTGATTCGTTACGCCCCGCAGGGAAACCAGCGAAGAAATTGAAAGGTGCAGTGAAAGCTGATAGAAAACAATTCAACAATCGTGTGTTTGAACAGGGTATTGCCTTCAATTTGAATATCATCGCAAGCGCTCTTGGAGTTACTCCAACGGGATTCGGTGAGTTGGTGTTTGATTCTCCCGGTTCTCTCCTCGGGAAAAAACTTTATGGAATGACTCTGGCAGAGATAGCCGGGTGGATGAATCAATTAATGACGAATTGGGATTCGCTTGGCGTAGAAAATTCTTCCGCCTATGCTGAACTTGGTGAGTTTGCAAATGTCCTGAAGAAATTAAACGATAGTTTCTCGGAAACAGTAGATTCATCCAACTCAAGTATTGATACGTCGGCGGTGACTGTTGGAGATAGAAATATCACAAGCGGGAAAAAGAATGCGTTTGCAGTGACATTGCATGGGGTCAGGACAGCGTCTGAAGTGGGATTAGTAAAATATGTACCGGGAACAGTACCGAGTGTGAAAATTCAGGATGCAGGATTCAGTGAAGATGAATCAACGTTGCCGACAGAAACTGCGTTGATGCAGAATTATCCGAATCCGTTCAACCCGTCTACGAATTTCGGATTTCTGATTTCTGATTTCGGAGTGGTGACATTGAAAGTGTATGATATGCTCGGACGTGAAGTAGCAACTCTGTTAAACAATGATGAAGTAGAGCAAGGAGAGTATGAAATCAACTTTGATGCTTCATCGCTGACAAGCGGAGTATATTTTTATCGTTTGACTGTGAATGGTGTTGATGATGCTTCACAATCATTTACCGATGTAAAACGGATGCTACTTGTGAAATAGTGATTAGTGAATAGTGATTCGTGGAGTCGGGGACCAATGGAGTGTTGACGTTGAACGTTTACACTCCATTACTCCACATCTCCTATCAATGAGTTGATTGACACCTTTAGTTATTACTTTTTATTTTTAACTTTTACTTTTGAATTGATTAAAGCTGTAATCATAGATGACGAACGAAGCAGTCGGCAAGTGCTTATGCAGATGCTGAACCGGTTTTGCAGTAACGTGAATGTTGTTGCCTCGGCAGGTTCGGCAGATGCGGGAAAGTTGGCAATCAATCAGTGCAAACCGGACGTTGTTTTTCTAGATGTTGAAATGCCGTACGAAACAGGATTTGAATTGCTACAAAGCTTTCATCATGTTGATTTCGGAGTTGTCTTTGTATCGGCTCACCAGCGTTATATTGAGGAAGCCCGGCAATACGCTCCTCTCGGTTTTCTGCTGAAGCCTATCAATGCGAAGGAACTCAAGGTTATGATGGAGGAATATGAGTCAGGAAATCACAGGGGAAAATTGGAGTAATGGATTGATGGAGTGTTGGAGTCATGGAGTCATAGAGTGACGGAGTGCTGACTATTGATAATTATTTAAAATTGTACGATAAAACACTCTCCACCAATATAGTCTCCAGTTCTCCAATACTCCAAAACTCCATATATGTTCAATCTCCTTCATTTGAGAGGTTGCTGCGTAATGATTTCAAATAGAATTTGAGTATTTTTCAGCCACATGAACATCGTTCTTCATCGTAATTGGTTTTTGTGGCTGAAATTATTTTCGGTTGGTTTCTTTCTTCTGAATACTTTTTTCACTCCACTCTTTGCACTTGACCCTTCCAAATCAATCAGACAATATGGTTATGATGTTTGGGATGCAAACAAAGGATTTCCATTCTTTGCCGTTCATTCCATTGTTCAATCCCACGATGGCTATCTTTGGTTAAGTACTGACGATGGGCTTGTTCGTTTCGACGGCGTACGATTCAAACTGTTCGATAATACAAATACGAAGGAGTTGAAGCATAATCAAATTTCAACTATCGTCGAGGACAAAAACGGAAACCTTTGGTTTGGCACACGGGGCGGCGGATTGATGAAATACCGTGACGGTAAGTTTTTCCATTATGGTAAGAAAGATGGACTGCCAAGTGAGACAATTCATGCAATGTGTTTGAGTAACGACGGAGGATTATGGCTTGGAACGGAGATGGTTGGGATTTGCTACTGGAATAACGGATTCGTCCGACCGTTGCAGACGGTGAAAAAATATGATTGGGTATTCTCGATTGCCGAGATGCGGGACAAAACATTACTCTTCGGGCTGGGCGCATTGTGCAAGAAACCGGCCGACAAGTTTTCATATTATCGCGTGGATAGTTCGCGTGCGCTTGTCAAAGCGATTCTTGAGGATACTCACGGACGAAGATGGATAGGAACAGCGGAAGGATTATTTTTTCTACAGGATGAACAGATGGTTCCGTGTATGATTCCCGGAGCGCCAACGACACAGGTGGTTTCGGCGTTGTATGAGGACAAGGCAGGAAATATCTGGTTAGGAACAGAAGGGAACGGACTGTACCGGTATTCAAACGGAAAATTCGACACGTTTACAATGGCAAACGGATTATCAAGTGACAGAATTCTTTCTTTCTATGAAGACAGGGAAGGAAACCTCTGGGTTGGAACACGCGGCGGTGGTTTGAACCGCTTCCGGGATTTGAATATCGTTTCGTTCAGCAAATCGGAAAGATTGACTGAGGAATATGCCGGTTCGGTGTTTGAATGTCGCGACGGAACAATGTTCGTCGGGATAAAAGATTTCGGGTTAGATGAAATTCGTGACGGAAAGGTTATCAACAATTACAGGTTTGGTGAAACGCAAATGCAAAATACCGTGCGGGCGATTCATGAAGATACACACGGAACAATCTGGATTGGAACGAATCGCGGTGTGTATCAATTAACCAAAAAGAATGGAACGAGCAAACGAATTGTCAAACCCGTTGAATTGCAGGGGAGACTGCGTACTGAATCTTTCCGTGTAATTTTCAGTGACGCGCGGGATTCTCTCTGGTTTGGAATTTATGGCGGAGGATTTATCCAAAGGCATTCGTCAGTCGCTTACCAACTTGAACCTGTTGATAAAACGTTAATGAGAAACGGATATGTCAGAACTTTATCACGCAGTAATGACGGAACAATCTGGGTTGGTTCTCAGACGGGCGTTGTTCAGTTGAAAGACTCTGCTGTTATTTCCCGCTTCACTAAAAAAGATGGATTAACGCACGATGATGTTTTCTCAACGCATGTAGAAGATAACGGAATAGTCTGGGTCGGAACGTACGGAGGCGGTTTGAACAGAATTAAAAACGGGAGAGTTACTCAGATCCGGAAAGTACACGGATTGTTCGACGAAGTTGTGTACTCTATCTTGGATGATGGTTTGGGTAATTTTTGGATGAGTTGCAACAAGGGAATTTTCAGTATCTCCAAGAAGCAACTGAATGAATTTTGTGAAGGAAGAGTTCAGGAAATTACATGTACACCGTACGGAATTGTTGACGGGATGAAAAGTGTCGAGTGTAACGGCGGCTCTCAATTCAGCGGAATAATTACGCGTTCGGGGTTACTTGTTTTTGCAACAGTAAAAGGTGTTGTGATGATTGACCCTGCACGGGTCCAAACAAACATGTTACCTCCGCTTGTAAAAATAGAGCAGGTTATTGCTGAAGGGGAAATAGTTGAAGCAAAAAATGAAATTGAACTTTCCTCGGGGAAGAGAAATCTTGAAATAGAATTTACGGGATTGAGTTTTGTTGTACCGGAAAAAGTTCAGTTCAAATTCAAATTACAAGGTATCAATGATAGTTGGATAGAATCAGGAACAAGGAGAAGCGCGTACTTTACTCACTTGCCGCCGGGAGAATATGTATTTCATGTTAAAGCATGTAACAATGCCGGTGTGTGGAATGAACAAGGTGCAACAGTTTCTATCATCATTCCTCCGCTATTCTGGGAAACGTGGTGGTTTCAATTCGGCGGAGTGTTGACTCTCGTTTCCGTTGTTGTTACAATAGTGATGCGACGGGAAAAAATAATAAAAGAACGTGAGCGGCAGAAGTTGATGGTGCAACAACAATTGATGGAGTTAGAATCACGCGCGCTTCGTTCACAGATGAATCCCCATTTCATTTTCAACTCGCTCAATTCTATTCAGGAATGTATTCTCAGTGATAAGACGGAAGCGGCATGTGAATATCTTTCCAAGTTTGCACAACTCATTCGGATTGCATTTGAGAGTTCGGAGAAAAGTGTCATTCCGCTTGAGAAGGAAATTCAATCGCTTCGATTATATCTTGAGTTGGAGTCGTTACGGTTTGATAATACTTTTGAATATCTGGTTGAAATTCACCCCGAATTGGAATCGTTGAATTATCAGGTTCCTGCCATGTTGATTCAACCGTTTGTTGAAAATGCAATCTGGCATGGGCTGCTTCATAAAGAAGGCGAACGAAAACTTCTTGTTTCGCTTCAAATGAGTGATGAGATGTTGCAATGCATCATCGAAGATAATGGTATCGGGAGGAAGCGTGCGTCTGAAATCAGGAAATTAAGAAACAAAGAGCATGAATCGAAAGGTATGACGGTGACACGCGAACGGTTGGAGATGATGAGCAAATCAACAAACAAAAAGGCAAGCGTGAACATCGAGGATTTAATTGAGCATGACGGGAATCCGTTAGGGACAAGAGTTGTCCTCTTGATTCCGATACAAAGTTAACTTTGTGCTCTTCGCGGTTTCTCTGCGTGCTTTGCGTTTGGAGGGATTTCGATTGAACAGCAAAGAACGCAAATGTCACAGAGGGATGACAACTTTTCATTTTTCATTTTTAACTTGTAACTTACGCCCATGGTAAGAACAATAATCATTGACGACGAACCAAAAGGGAGAAGCGCTTTACAACAGATGTTGCAAAAATTCTGTCCTTCTGTCGAAGTTGTAGAGACTGCTGATTCTGCTGAAGCAGGGAAGAAGGCGATTTACAAGCACAGACCTAAGTTGGTTTTCCTTGATGTTGAGATGCCATTTCAGGATGGATTTGAAATGTTACAAAGTTTAGAAAAAATTGATTTCAAAGTCATTTTCTGTACGGGGCATAATCATTACGCCATCAAAGCAATCCGATTCAGCGCGCTCGATTACTTGATGAAGCCGATTGACATCAAAGAATTAAAAGCGGCGGTTGAAAAGGCGGAACACTCGATTCACCCGAAAAATCCAAACGAGCAGTTTGATGTTTTCTTTCACAGTCTGAAAAATGTGTATGGGAAAATCGGTGTGCCGACGAGAAACGGATTACTCTTCGTGGAAATCAGTAACATTCTCCGTTGCGAATCGGACAGCAATTACACCCGCATCTTTACTATCAATGGAGAAAAACATCTTGCATCAAAAACATTAAAAGAATTTGAAGGACTTCTCACCGAATGTAATTTTGTTCGCGTACATCAATCGCACTTAGTCAATCTCAGTCACATCAAAGAATATGTAAAAGGTGATGGCGGCTCGGTAATTCTTGTGGATGGAACTGAGGTTGAAGTCTCAAGGAAGAACAAGGAGATTCTACTGAAGAGATTGATGGTACATTAATGAGGTTATAATATGGAAATGCAATGGGGCGCGGGAGTGGAGGGCATGGGGGAATTATCTCACCCACGCGCTCTACACTCTACTCCCCACGTTTCAAATATAAATTATCTGTAAACGAACTACATCACTCCAAAACTCCGCTCATCCAATCAACAGTGAGTGAGTTGGTTTTGCCCTACTCTTTTTGTAGATTTGTCTCCGTTAAAAATCAACTTGGTTAAATTCAAATCATTTCAGAAACAATTCAGGAACGAATGACAATCTTAGTCACCGGGGGCTGTGGATTTATCGGCAGTAACTTTGTTCGATACATGCTCGAACGACATCCCGACTATTCCATCATCAATTTTGATGCGCTTACCTATGCCGGAAATCTTGAAAATTTGACCGGAATTGAAGACAACCCTCGTTATCATTTTGTAAAAGGAGATATTTGCCGGAAAGATGATGTTCAATCTGCGATGCAAAAATTCGGCGTTGACACAATCGTGAACTTTGCCGCCGAATCTCATGTTGATAGAAGCATCTTGGGACCGGCTGTGTTTGTTCAGACGAATGTTGCCGGGACCGGAATTCTTCTCGATGTTGCGCGCGAGAATGGAATCAAGAAGTTTTTACAAGTTTCTACAGATGAAGTCTATGGTTCACTTGGTGCCGAAGGAAAATTTACCGAAACGACTCCACTTCATCCGAACAGTCCGTATGCCGCATCAAAAACTTCAGCAGATTTACTTGCGCTCGCGTATGAACACACATTTGGTTTGCCGGTTGTGATTACCCGATGTTCTAACAATTATGGTCCGTATCAATTTCCTGAAAAATTACTTCCGTTGATGATTGCAAATATTCTGGAGAATAAACCGTTACCTGTGTATGGCAAAGGCTTGAATGTACGTGATTGGTTGTATGTAATTGACCATTGCGCGGCAATTGATGTAGTACTTCATCGGGGGAAAATCGGTGAAGTGTATAACATCGGCGGGAATAATGAATGGAAAAATATTGACATCGTGAAGATATTGTTGAAGGAACTTGGCAAGCCGGAAAGTCTCATCACGTATGTAAAGGACAGACCGGGACACGATTTACGTTACGCTATTGATGCGACGAAGATTCAAACAGAATTAGGTTGGACACCATCGGTAACGTTCGAGCAAGGAATTACAATGACGATTGATTGGTATTTGAAGAATGAATCGTGGTGGAGACGAGTGATGAGCGGAGAGTATAAAGAGTATTATCGGAAGATGTATGATGAAAGATAAGTTTTTGGTCTCGGGTTTGCGGTTATTAGTTTGTGGTTTGTTCTGGTTACTGAGTACTGATATACTTTTGTACTCTCAAATCAGGCAAGATGCGTTAGACGAGTTAGAGAACCGCTCTTCTGAAATGAAATCATTGAATGTTACTCAACCTACCGGAGTTGCGTTGGAGTCAACAGTTGATGCAACAAAATATTTTGTTGGTCCTTCGGACGGAATTTCGATTAATATCTGGATGAGCCCGCCGGTGAATTTTGTTTTGACAGTAACACCTGAAGGTACTCTCATTATTCCAACAGTTGGTGAAGTGAAAGTTGCTGACATTACGCTTGCAGAAGCTAAGACGAAAGTATTGAAAGCAATCAAAGAGAAATATAAAGCACAGGATATTTCGGTAACGTTAGTGAAGCCGCGACAAATTATTGTCAGTGTTACCGGGAATGTGTTGAACCCGGGTTTGTTCACACTCAGTTCGATTGACCGGGCAAACAAAGCGATTGATGAAGCAAATAAATTATCAAGAACTCAGGCACAATTGGAACTTGACAGGATAAAAGAAGAGATGTCAACCCGTAATGTCGTATTGAAACATAAAGACGGGTCTGAAAATAGGGTTGACCTGACGAAATTTTTTGCAACGAAGGAAGACAGGTTCAATCCGTATTTGCGTGAGGGAGATGTTATTATTGTCCCACGAAAAAATAAAACAAAAAATGTATTTGGAATTTACGGTGAGGTCAATGTTCCGGGACGATATGAAGTTGTAGAAGACGATACATTCCTTGATGCAATCAAGATTGCATACGGATTTACACGGTTAGCGCGAACTGATTCGATTGAGTTTTCGCGATTAAACTCCGACGGCTCTTCGCTTACCACGAATGTTGTCCGATTTGATGATGTAGCGAGCGGTAGACAACCGAACATGAATCTGGAGCCGGGTGACCGCATCAATGTAAAAGCAAGAATAGATTTACGTGAAGACTACCGAGTGGAAATTCAAGGCGAAGTGTTGTACCCGGGGTTTTATCCGATTACTAAAAATCAAACACGGCTGTCGGATGTCATCAAACAAGCAGGAGGGTTTACGGAATTTGCATCGCTCAAATCAGCCGAGTTGATTCACCAATCTGTGGAACAACGGGAACTTGAGACCGAACGGCTACTCAGTTTGCGTGGCGGCGCTTCGGTGGATGACAGTACGGATTATTTTTTGGAAACAGAACTGCGGTTGAAAAAAGAAATTGTCAATGTGGATTTTGAAAAACTATTTCTACACGGAGATAATTCACAAGATGTACTTCTTCAAACAGAAGATAAAATCATAATTCCATCGAAGAAGCAAACAATTTATATATTCGGACAGGTTGTTTCACCCGGGCATATTCCTTACGTGAAAGGAAATGATTTCAAATATTACATCTCCAAAGCGGGCGGATTTACGGAGCGTGCCCGTGAAGGTGATTTGAAAATCATCAAGGCAAGAACAAAGCAATGGCTTGCTCCCGACGAAACGGAAATCGAAGAAGGCGATTACATTTGGATTCCAAAAGAACCTGAACGTTCGTTCGCGTACTACGCCCAAGTAACAAGTCAGGCCGCGAGCGTATTGAGTGTGATCGTTGGAGTAGCAGTGTTGATTGTGCAGGTGACCAAATGAGTGAGGGTACCAACTACAACAACAATAATCCGAACTCCGATTTTATCAATAAGGTAAATGTCTTAGATTATTTTCTTCTTCTCTTAAAATGGAAGAAATTGATTCTCTGGAATTTTGTCATTATTACAGGATTTTCAATCGGTATTAGTTTTTTATTACCGCGTTGGTATAAATCTGTCGCCTCTATCATGCCACCAAAAGAACAAGGTGTACTTAATGGAATGGGGATTGCAAGTTCTGTTTTGAAATCTATTCCCGGTTTGCAACGATTGGGTGGTTCGAGCCAAAATTCAAATCTTTACAACTACATTGCAATTCTTCGAAGCAGATCGTCAATGGAACAGGTTGTGAAGAAATTTGATCTAGTTCACGTCTATGAAATATCTGATGGTTCATTAGAAAAGGCAGTAAAAGAACTCCGGGATAATACGATGTTCGAAATACAAGATGAAGGATATATTTCATTGGAAGTATTCGACCAAGATGCAAAGCGTGCGGCAGATATAACCAATTATTTTATTACTGTTCTAAATTCGATGAGTATTCAAATGACAACTCAGGAAGCAAAGAGTAGTAGAGAATTTATCGAACGACGATTGGAAAAGAATAAGACTGAACTTTTTAACGCGGAGGAATCGTTGCGAACGTATCAGGAACGCACCGGAACATTATTCGTACCTGAGCAGACATCGAATAGCGTTGCCGTAGTTGCTGAACTATATGGAATGAAGGTACAAAAAGAAATCGCGGTAGGAATTTTAGAACAAACATTTTCAAAGGATAATCTTCACCTACAACAAGCGAAAACAGAATTGCATGAATTGAATAAAAGGTTAGCGGGGATTCCGCAAATAGGATTTGAATCAATTCGGCTTTATCGTGATGCTGTTATACAGCAAAAAATATATGAATATCTTGTACCGATTTTTGAACAAGCAAAAATTGATGAGCAAAAGAATGTCCCCGTACTTATCGTGTTAGATGAAGCCATTCCAGCAGAAAAACCAATAAAACCCAGTAAGAGAATTGTTGTTCTTATTGGAGTAGTAATTAGTTTGTTACTTCCTTTCCTGATAATTCTTTTTAGAGAGCATTTTACATCGGTAAAGGAAACTTCCCCCGAGACATGGCAAAAGCTTCAAATGGCAACAAGAGTTTTTAACAAAAAGTAACCGTGGAAATGAGTTCATACATCGGGAACTCGGGAGTACGAAAATCATTTCCGTTAATCCTTGACTTTTTTGCTTACATACTTTTCATCGTAACGTTGTGGCTCGTTATTTACCAAGACGATATTCAGATTACATCAGTAATTCAGTTTCAGGAGACGCCGACAATTTACAATACAAGGATTCTCGGATTAAAACTTCTTGATTGGTTAAGTATTTGCATTACTTTTATTTTAGGACTCTCTTTTATTCTTCGAGCGGAATTAGTTACAACAAGTTTTCATAAAAATATGTTGATAGTCTTTGGAGTCTATGCAACAGCAGGAGTGATAGGATTCATCTACGGTTTATTTTACGATTATCATTGGGAACGTTGGTATCAGGATTTTCAACAGACTTTATATTTTGTCGGATATTTCTTCGTTACATTTTATGTTTTGTCATCGCAAAGAAGATGGTATTGGTTTCTGGGGCTATTTGTGGGTTTTCTCGGGTTAAAAAACATTATTATTTTCCAAAGATTGTTCGAGGGTACAGGTAGAATGCTTGGAGAATTTGGAATGCGCACAACTCAAAGCGCTGACGCCGCAATATTCCCACTTTTCTTCATTCTGGGTTTGGTTCTCATTCTCCATCAACGAACAAATTTTTGGATTAAACTCACATTGATTTCTGTTCTCGTCATTTACCTTTTCAATTTACTGATTGGTTTTGGGAGAACGATTTGGGTAGTTCTTCCTGTCCTCGCTCTCTATATTTTTTTTGAAATTGACAAACAGCAGAAGAGAAAACTTGTTCTCTCATCAATACTTTTCTTAACCTTATCTATTGGTATGGCATTGTTTTTTTTTCCAAGATATTTTGATCTTTTCTTTTGGAAGTTTTCCTCTATTTTCGATTGGAGTGTTCAAGGAGATAGATCAAACGCGACTCGATTATTGGAAATATTAAACATTGGTTTTAGACTTTTTGACCAATTTGCAGTTTTTCATGGTATGGGGTTGGGAGCGTGGTGGGACGATAGATTTTTTCAACTATTGCCTGATGCCGCTTCGGGTTTTATGGGGAAAACACGGTTTCATACAGCCCATTTATGGATTGTACAACAGTGGTTAAAAATCGGATTAATTGGGATTGTAGTTTATTGGTGGACAATAAGTAAGATGTTCCTGAAAGCCCGGACAATAATGAAATCAATAAACGGCAACGAAATAAATCGAATGTTATTGCTGGCACTTAATGCCGGTTTCATAGGTTTGTTTTTCGCAAGTACCGATTTTGTGAAAGTGTTTTTAGTTGTTGGGGTCGTATCAGGGATGATTGCACGGCTTTGTTTTTTCATTCTTCAAAATAAACCAATGACAAAATTAGCTTGACTGTGAGCAACACTATTAACATTGTCGGAAGTAATGTTTAATTCGGGTAAACGAACATTTGCACAAAATTCATTTTTGAATTTCTTTACGCATTTATTCAGCATCATCATAAGTTTTGTTTGTGTTCCTTATTTGATTGCCAAACTTGGAACTAATACCATTGGATTACTTTCTATACTATGGTTAATTATTGGTTACTTTGGATTATTTGATATTGGATTAGGGCAGGCAACCACAAAATATCTTTCTGAACATTTCGCCAAAGGCGAGAGACAAGGTGCTCTAGAATTATTTTTTTCTTCACTGCAATTGAGTTCCCTTTTTGGGTTACTTGGTTTTGTTGTCATGTTTGTTTTTTCTTATATCGGACTTGAAGAAATAATAAATATTGATAGTTCTATGCACGGTGGAGCCAAGATATCTCTACAATTGTTAGCCATTGGAATTCCTGCAGTAATTATACAGGGTACATTACGTGCTATTCCAATAGCTAAAAATAGGTTCGATGTTGTAAATATGATCCAAATAGTAAACGTACTGTTACAATGGGGCGGCTCATCTATCATATTATATTTTGGTGGAGGATTGATTTCTGTGATATTATTAACTGTAATCACGCGTTACGGTACATTACTATATTACTTTTGGTTTGCGTTCAAAGAGTTCCCTGAAATGAAGATTCTAAGAAGGTATTCAGGCTCAAACCATTCTGCACAATTATTGAGATTCGGAGGGTGGGTAATGGTTGCACAAATTATCGGTCCGCTAATATTATTTCTTGAAAGAATGTTTATTGGTAAATTGGATTCATTATCCTCTGTAGCATACTTTATTATTCCAAGCGATGCGATATTGAAATTGGTGATATTTCCGATGAGTATTGCAAGCACTATTATTCCCACTATAAGCGGATATTGGATTTCAGATGAAGGAAGAGATCGCGGTAGTATCATTTTTCAAAGTGCAGTAAAAACTACGTTTATTTTATTTCTTCCGATTTCAGTTATTTTGGTGATATTTCATAAAGAAATTCTTTTTTTCTGGTTAGGAAGTGATTTTGTGGAGAGAAGCGGATATGTGCTACTCTTGTTTTCAATTGGGATTTTTTTCCATTCACTTGCCCAACTACCGAATGCAATGCTTCAGGCTGTTGGTAAACCCGATATAACAGCGAAACTTCTTCTTATAGAATTACCACTCTATGCGATAGTTTGCTATCTCTTTACTAAAGAATACGGTATCGTTGGTACATCATTGAGTTGGCTTCTTCGAGTTCTTGTCGAAACTATTGTACTCTTCATTTCTACGAATAGTTTATTAAAGAAGTATTTATCTCGTTTTAATTTTTCATATTTGTGGAAAAGCATTTTGTTCGTTTCAATAGGAGGTTCTGTGTTAACTCTGAGTAAGTTGTACATTTCAGGTCTGTTCTTGGAATCTACTGCTATAATGCTCTTTTTTATATTGTATTTGTTGTGTATATGGTTTTTTGTATTTGAAGAACAAGAAAAAATATTTGTTAAACAATTGAAATCAATTATTGTACTCTAAGCATATAATGTTGAATTATATTATTGACTATGCCTGAACGTGTATATAATGAACAAAAGGAAGACCAAGAACTACTTGCACAGCATATTGCGAGATATAATTTTGCAAAATCCTATGTGTTTGAAAAAAATGTTGTGGATATAGCGTGCGGAAGCGGTTACGGTTGCTCCATTTTAGCTGATGGTTCACCGAAGAAAATCACTGGGATAGATATATCTCCCGATGCAATTGAGTATGCAAGACGTTCTTGCTCGAATTCATTAGTGGAATTTATTGTTGGAAGCATCGATGTTCTCGCAGAGGTAAGGGATGTTAATTTAATAGTCTCTTTTGAAACTATTGAACACATAAAAGATTATAATGGATTTCTTAAAACATGTTGTAGTGTATTGAACGAAAAAGGAATGTTAATTATTTCAACTCCTCTGAGAAAAAATGGTTCATTAGAAGATGTTCCTTCTAATCCATTTCATGTTCGAGAATGGAATGATAGTGAATTTACACAAATGCTTTATGGTCATTTTAGACAATTAGAAATTTTCTATCAATACATGTATAAAAAAAAATGGTATCCAGGTAGTAGAACGATTTCAAAACAACAAGCAAAATATTTTTTTTCACGCGGAGCAGTGCAAATGAAAAATTATGAAGTGCTTTCTTCCCCACCTAACCTTGGTAATATTGAAATTGAATCTGCTTACATTATAGCCATTTGCCACAATCAACATAGAATCTAAAGAGATTACATTTAATACATACTATGTTATGATTGATTTAACCATCATTATCGTTCATTACCATGCAGAAGAATATTTACGCGGGTGTTTGAATTCGATTTTCAAAATGGAACAACGAGTTACATATGAAGTCATAGTAATTGATAATGGTTCGGAAGGTGAGAAAATACAATCCATTCTTCAGGAATTTCCTAGCGCTCGTTATATCAAAAATTCAATAAATATTGGGTTCGTGAAAGCCAATAATCAAGGGCTAGTGCTTGCAAACGGAAGATATGTATTATTCTTAAATCCGGATACTGAAATTCAGAATCAATCAATTTCATTGATGGTAGAATATTTAAATACAAATCATAATGTTGGTATAGTTGGTCCACAGTTACTTTATTCAGACGGAACAGTCCAAACTTCTTATTTTCATTTTCCTAATACATTTTCCATCTTCATTGAATTCTTCCTTTCAAGTCGTTTAGCAACATATTTTGAAAAACAAATTGCCATGATCACCAATCCAAAAAAAGTGGATGTTATTCGCGGTGCCTGTTTGATGGCGAGGAAAGAATTATTAACATTGCTCGGTGGAATGAATGAACACCTGTTTATGTACTCTGAAGAAACCGACCTATGCTACAAGACTAAACAAGTAGGATTTGAAAATGTATTTTTACCATCGTCTGTTGTTTATCATCATGAACAAAAAAGTATGAAAAAACAACAAAAAGAATTTGTAACATTTCATTATCTTCGAAGCAAATTAATATTTCTCTTTGATAATTATTCATATAGTAGAGCGAAATTACTTTCATTCATTCTCAAATCCGGATTACTTACAAGAATTTTCATTTACAAATTATTCAATAAGGAAAAAGCATATTTCCTAAGTTCGGTTGTAAATATTTTAAGGGATGATGGCATCTGGTGAATACTAAGAACGAAAATACTGCAAACGAATTGTTTCAAACACCTACGGCAAGAATATTAGATGACGTTTCCTTGATTTGTACTGTATTTAATGAGGAAGAATCAATTTCTCGATTTCTTAATTCCATCTTAATGTTGTCGGTGTTTCCGACTGAATTTATCATTGTTGATGGTGGCTCTTCAGATCGGACGGCTGCAATTATTCAAGAATTTATTAATAGGTATCATCCATTATTAAACGTGCGATTAATTCAAGATGCGACATGTAATCTAAAATATAGTAGCGGTCCAATCGCCAAAGGAAGGAATGTCGCCATACATCATTCAACACAAAGTATCATTGTTTGTACTGATGCAGGATGTACATTGGATATAAACTGGCTTAAAAATATTGTTACTCCATTTTATAAGGATAACACAGTAGATGTCGTTGGGGGTGGGTATCTTGCAGAAACTGAAACTTGGTTTGAAAAATGTGTTGAGCAAGTTACCATTATGCCATTGGAATCAATTGAGCCGACACGATTTACACCATCTGCCAGATCATTAGCATTCACAAAAAAAGCGTGGTTAAAAGTAGGTGGCTTCCCCGAGTCTTCGTACACCGGTGAAGATACAATGTTTTTTGTGAATCTGAAGAAGGTAAACTGTAAATATGTCTTTATGAAGGAGGCAATAGTGTTCTGGCGGATGCGAGCTACATTGAATGTTATGATAAGACAACTCTATCGTTATGGCATTGGTGATGGAGTGAATGCTATTATGGTTAGTAACGTTGTCAAGAATGTTATTAAATTAAGTGTCCCAATTCTCTTATTTTTGCTGGCAATTATTTATCATCCTTCTTTCTTGTTTCTTTTGTTACTCTATTGGTTGTTATTACCCTTTATCAGGAAAATGAGAGAATTATTTGTAGCTGCAAATCTAACAACACTACCAGTCGTCGCGTTTCTAAAAATTATTGCAGATGTATCTTATGTACTAGGGTATGTTGTAGGGACATTTAAACGAATACGCAATAAAAATAATGCTTAGTAATAGAAACATCATCGTCTTCGGAGACGACTGGGGAAAATATCCTTCAACGATGCAACACATGGGTAGAATTCTTGCAAGAGAGAATCGCCTGATGTGGATTGGTTCTCTGGGATTGCGTAAACCGAAATTTAGTCTGTACGATGCATTCAGGATTTGGGAAAAAGGAAAGAAGCTTTTTTCAAATACGAATAGCGTCAAGTCAGAAAACAATGTTATGGAAGTAAATCCTCTTGTTATTCCTTTTCATAATTCAGGATTCGCTCGCAGGATAAATGCAAAAACGATTCGTGACACCATTGTCAGAAAAATGAAAGAACATGACTTTTCAAATCCGATATTACTAACATCATCTCCGCTCATCTCAAATCTTATTGGTGCAATTGGAGAAACATCGAGTCATTACATTTGTCTCGATGATTGGTCAGAATTCGATGATGCATTTGAAAACTTATTAGATTTAGAAAAGGACTTACTGGAAAAAGTAGATGCTTGCTTTTCCGTCTCGAAGATGTTATTAGAAACGCGAAAAACAATATCCGGAGAAGACCATTACCTTCCGCAGGGAGTTGATACAGAACATTTTCAAGTGTTGAAAGGACGAACTCCGGAGTGTCTTCAGCTTCTTCCGCGTCCTATTATCGGGTACTTTGGTTTGTTTGCTTCGTATGTTGATGTGGATTTGTTTATTCAAACTGCAAGAAAATATCCGAATGGATCAGTGGTTCTTCTCGGTAAAACAAAAATAAATCTTGATGAACTTTTTAGAGAACCGAATATTCATTACTTCGGGGAGATACCATTCACAGAACTACCGCGTTATGCTTCGGCATTTGAAGTGGGTCTAATTCCATTCAAAGTAAATACATTGACTATTGCGGCTAATCCTTTAAAGTTGTTGGAGTACATGTCTATGGGGATTCCTGTTGTATCCACAAACCTTCCGGAGGTTGCAAGGTTCGATTCGTTGGTTTCTGTTGCTCAAAACAATGAAGATTTTGTGAATTTAATAGGAACTGCATTGCAGGACAATACATCGCAGAGAAATCTCATACGAAGAGATGAAGCAAAAAAATTTTCATGGCAGAAAATTGTATCTGATTTCTCAGACGTAGTTCTTCGTATCGAAAAAGAAAAACATATTTCTCGCGCGAAGTAATTATTTCTATTAATCATCACAGTCCTAAACGTGTTACCTCGCCTTCTAATCCTTTCCTCTCGTTTTCCATTCCCGCTTATGGGCGGAGACCGCATTCGCATCTATCATTGTTGTCGGGTGCTGGCTCAACAGTACGAAGCAGAGCTGCTGGTAATTAACGAGGGGAAAGTACAACAGGAATATGTTGATGAAATAAAAAAACTTGGCGTGAAAGTAACACTCTTTGAAATGCCTTCATGGAGATGCAAGGTCAATGTTGCCGGGGGAGTCTTTTCATCACTTCCGCTTCAAGTTCGATATTATTATTTCAAAAAAGTTCAGTCGTGGCTCGATGAGCATGTCAAAGAATTTGATGTTGTTCTTTGCAATCATATCCGAAGCGCGGAGTATTTGAAATCAAAAAAGATAAAAAAGATTCTTGACTTACATGACGCTATCTCGTTGAATTATTCCCGTGCAAGCGAGCACGCAAAAGGAATTTGGAAATGGATTTACTCAGTTGAGAATAACAGAGTGTTGCCGTATGAGATTGACGCGGTGAATTCGTTCGATGCTTCATTGATTGTTTCTCCAATTGATAAACTTCATTTAGGTAAACACGGAGCGGATGAAAAGAAGATTACCGTACTTCCGGTTGCAGTGGATGATAAATTATTTCACACAAGAAAAATATCTGACGAGAAAAATTGGGCAGTCTTTGTAGGAAAGATGAACACAGTTGCAAATTCTGACGCGGCTGTGTATTTTGCCACAGAAATTTTTCCCTTGATTCGTAAACAACAATCCGATGCTGAATTCTATATCGTTGGCGCAGACCCTACTACAAAAGTGACCAGACTCTCTCAAATTCCCGGCGTCCATGTTACCGGTCAGGTTGCAGACCATCTTGAATATGTTCTCAAAGCCAAAGTCGCAGTTGACCCGATGCGATTCGGCGCGGGAATGCAAAATAAAATTCTTGAAGCGTTTGCACTTCGAAAACCTGTCGTAGCGACAAGTCTGGCAGTGGAGGGAATCGAAGGGAAAAAGAATGAGCATTTTCTCGTTGCTGATTCTCCGAATGATTTTGCCGATGCGGTGTGCACCTTATTCAAAGATGAACAACGAAGAAGGCAACTTGGCGAAGCTGGAAGAGAATTAGTTTTGTCAAAATACTCATGGGATACTGTTGGCGATTCTTTGCTTCGGATAGTTGAACAGACTTTGAAATCCTGATGTTCGGACTTTTATTTTTAACATCGCTTGCAGCATTTCTCATCACGTGGTTTGTAACCCCGCGCATCCGCGCTCTTGCCATCAAAAAACAAATCGGTGATTATCCGGGTGAACGGAAAATCCACTCGAAGTTTATTCCACGACTTGGTGGAGTCGGAGTGATTGCAGGATTTGCAATTGGGATATTCGCTACGTTCTTGATTGAGCGTGAAGCATTTCAATCATTGCCATTTCAATTTACAGGATTAATCGGAGGGCTTGTACTCATCGCCGCCGTCGGTGTGTATGATGATATTAAAGGAATCGGCTCGACAGGAAAATTAATTGTTCAGATTCTTGCCTCCGTTATTGTCATGTCATCGGGACTTAGAATTGAATCGCTTTCATTGCCATTTCTTGAACCGATTCAGTTGGGATGGATTTCGTATGCACTCACATTGCTGTGGTTGGTCGGAGTAACGAACGCGTTTAATCTGCTCGATGGATTGGACGGACTTGCGTGCGGCGTCGCGGCAATCGGTGCACTTGCTTTCTTCTTCATGGGTGCATATTACCACGACCTGTTCCTGATGACAACTACGCTTGTATTATTTTTTTCCTGTCTCGGTTTTCTTCGATACAATTTTCATCCGGCTTCGATTTTCATGGGAGATACGGGAAGTTTGTTTCTCGGATTTCTTCTTGCATGTTTGGGATTACGTGTCCTGCAACATTTTACAGTTGCACAAGCACCGGTTTCATTTCTTGTCATCATTGTCGCCCTCGCAGTTCCTATTGTGGATACGTCTGTTGCATTTTTCCGACGTGTGAGAAAGCGAATGCATCCCCTCAAAGCGGATAAAGAACACATTCACCATCGTCTCATGGATTTGGGGTTGACACACAGACAAACGGTAGTTGTTCATTATGCAATTGCGATAAGTTTGGGAGTGATTGCATTTGTTCTCATGCGAGTAGATGGACTCTATGCTACATTGTTATTGGGTGCAGTTGTCGTTGCAGTCTATCTCAGCATCGGGCGGCTTGGTTATCTTGAAGAAATGAAAGCGAGACATCCTGATGAACGTCCGCCGATTCAACCACTGAGCATTGCGAGAATTATTGACCGTGCATTGCTCGCGAGTGGTGATTTATTTGCAATTCTTCTTTCTTTTCTGATTACGTATTGGCTTCGTTTTCACTCTGGTATATTCGCTGTGGAAAGCTACGCTCCGCTTGAAATGTATTTCTCAAGTCCGACCGTTTTAATTTTTACGTTAATGTGGTTCATCATGTTCGCACTGGCGGGATTGTATGATATTCCCTGGGATTGTTCGCGGATTGATTACATCATCTCCATCATCAAAACAATTGGCTGGGGAACGATCCTGATTTTTCTTGCAACACTTGATTTTGAAAACGGAACACTCGAAGGTCGTGTGACAACATTGCTCTACGGAGTAACGGTTGCACTTTGTGTCGTAGTAGTCCGGTTGGCGATTGTCACGATTGAACGAAAGCATGAGATACTCGGGTTCCGAAGGAGGAATACGCTTATTGTCGGAACATCGAACTTAGCCAAAGAACTCGTTGAAGAAATTCAGGAACGTCCGGGATTGAAATATGAAATCATCGGGTTTGTTGACAGAAATCCAAGCGTAGAACAATTTGCCGAGCATCCAGTTCTCGGTTCGTATGATTTGATTCCCGAATTGGTGAAGAAGCGGAATGTTGAAGAAATTCTTATTACCGCAACGCATGATACCCGAGAAGAAATTCTTGATGTCGTCTCCCGTTGTAACGGAATGGTGCCTACAGTGAAAGTCATGGCAGAACAGGTTGATATTCTGAGCGGCTTCAAGACGGAAGAAATTGTCGGACACCCGCTCATCCGTTTATACATGATGAATATGAAGCGCTGGCAGTGGACGGCGAAACGACTTATTGATATTCTCGTTTCATTGATTATCTTGATTCCTCTTTTGCCTGTCTGGTTGTTTATAGCCATCATCATCAGGATTGATTCGAGCGGACCTGTATTTTTTGTACAGGAACGAGTCGGGAAAAATGGGAAGAAGTTCAATCTCATTAAATTTCGTTCGATGATTCATGATGCAGAAAAAGAGACCGGACCTGTTTGGGCATCGCCGGAAGATAAACGCAGAACCCGGCTCGGAAGAGTTCTTCGCAAACTCCGTCTTGATGAAATTCCGCAGTTCATCAATGTGTTAAAAGGAGAGATGAGTCTCGTGGGTCCTCGCCCCGAACGACCGTTCTTCGTCGAGCAACTGAAAAAAGAAATCCGTTTTTACGGACGACGTCTGCTCGTTCGCCCCGGGATTACCGGCTGGGCGCAGGTAAATCACCGTTACGATATCTCTTTTGACGATGTGAAAGAAAAAATCAAATACGATTTGTATTATCTGGAAAATATGTCGTTGACGCTCGACTTCAAAATATTTCTCAGAACAATTTTAGTAGCGTTGAGCGGAAAAGGAACGCATTGAAGTTTTTAGTTTCAGTTTTTTGTTTCCTTTTACCCAAATATAAAATAACAAACTACGACTACAAACTATCGACCATAACAAAAAGCCATAAACAAAAAACACAGTGTTGATAAAAATGTACATTGTCAGAATTGCAAATGACTTATAAAGATTTGACCATGAAAAAGATTCTTGTCGTTACTCCTACATACAACGAAGCAGAAAACATAGAACAATTCATACGCGAAGTTCTCTCCAAAGATACACGCGTTGAAATGCTTATAGTTGATGACAATTCCCCTGACGGAACTGCATTAATCATTAAGAAACTTCAGAGCAGTGAACCAAGGATTCAACTGATGGAGCGTCCGGGGAAAATGGGACTTGGAACTGCGTACGTTGAAGGATTCAAGTACGCGTTGAAAAACGGTTACGATGCTGTGTTTGAAATGGATGCGGATTTCTCCCACGACCCGAAAGAAATTCCTGCAATGCTTGAACGCATCCAATCATGCGATCTTGTGATTGGTTCGCGGTACATTGGCGGCGTTCGTGTTCTCAACTGGCCCATCCGGCGATTGATGTTGAGTTACGGCGCAAGTGTTTACACTCGCATCGTCACCGGTTTAAAAGTCAAAGACACGACTGCCGGATTCAAATGTTTCCGTCGTGCCGTACTCGAAGCAATCAACCTCGACAAAGTTCACTCGAACGGCTACGCATTTCAAATTGAAATGAGTTTCAAAGCGTGGAAGAAAGGTTTCCAACTCTGCGAGCATCCGATTGTATTTATGGACAGGCAGATGGGAACATCGAAGATGTCGAAGAAGATTGTCTATGAGGCGGTCTTCATGGTGTGGAAACTCAAGTTTCAAAGTTTGTTCGGCGTTTCGTTCTAAGCGATGCAGATTTCTGTCATCATTGTGAATTACAATGTGCGGGCGTTTTTGGAAAACTGTCTCGTCTCGGTTTTCAAATCGCTTGAGTCTATTGAAAGCGAAGTAGTTGTTGTTGACAACGCTTCCGACGATGGCAGTGTTGAGATGATTCGACAGAAGTTTCCACACGTCCAATTGATTGCAAATGCTGAGAATGTCGGATTCGGAGCGGCGAATAATCAGGCGGCAAAAGAAGCGAAAGGAGAATTTCTTTTTCTCTTGAATCCGGACACAATTGTTCAGGAAAATACTTTTCGAGTCATGTTTGATTTTTTCCGGCAACATCCTGAAGAGGGACTCGCCGGTTGCAAAGTTCTCAACTCGGATGGGACGTTACAACTCGCTTGTCGGAGAAGTTTTCCGACACCGTGGATTGCCTTCACAAAAATTATTGGATTAAGTTCACTCGCGCCAAATTCTGCTTTCGTTTCAAAATATAATCTTACCTATCTCAGCCCGGACGAAACGTACGAAGTTGATGCAGTCAGCGGTTCGTGCATGATGATTCCAAAATCAATGTATGATTCTGTCGGTGGATTTGATGAGCAATTTTTTATGTACGGCGAAGACCTCGACATTTGTTACCGTGTTCAGCAAGCAGGCAAGAAAGTCTTTTACGTTCACGCCACACAAATCATTCACTACAAGGGAGAAAGTGTTCGCCGGAGCGACATCAATGAAGTCCGAATATTTTATCAGGCGATGCGGTTGTTTGTGCAAAAACATTTTCGCTATGGCTTTATTGCAAAACTGTTTCTCGGTTTCGGTATTGCCGTGAGAGAATGGTTTGCATTGTTTGAAAAACACGCGCTCATGTTTTCGGCAATGCTGTTCGATTATGTTCTTGTCATTGCATCATGGTTTGCAGGTGAGTGGCTGAGGTTTGATGAAGTGTTCCACTTTCCGCCGTACGCCTATCCCGCACTTCTCACGGTTCCGCCGTTACTGACAATCGGCACATTGTTTTTGTCTGATGTTTACACCGCCCGGAAACATTCTTTCGGACGAACGGTCAATGCAATTGTTATTTCATACATTCTCCTTTCTGCGTTGACTTTTTTCTTTAACGAATATGCGTTCAGTCGTTTTGTATTACTGATTGCCGGTGTAATCAGTTCAATCCTGTTAACGGGTTGGCGAGTAGTTCTTCGTTCACGTCAAACAGGAGAAATGTTTTCCAAACGAACGTTAGTTGTTGGAACGGGTGCCTCGAGTTTGGAATTGCTTTCAAAACTCAAAACAAAAAATCAGCACGGTTATGAAATTATCGGCTTCATTGATTCGGACAGGAAGAGAATTGGTGAAGAGGTGGACGGAATTGAAATTCTCGGAAGTATCGAAACAATTGGTCGGGTTATTCAACAACACAATATTTCTGAGGTGATTTTTTCCAACAACTCACTTTCGTATTCCGAAATGCTTTCTGTCATCAGTAATTCATCTGACCGGGCAGTTAACTATCGTTTGGTTCCGAATAGCATGGAGGTAATCATCGGCAAAACTCATATTGATGAGTTGAACGATTTACCGCTTGTGGATATTGAATACAACATCAATCGCTTACCGAATAGAGTAGTGAAGCGGACGGTTGATATAGTTTTCAGTTTTTTATTTTTGCTTTTATGGTATCCGTTCGCCCGACGTCATTCTACCGCAAAGGAGAATCTGCCAAAAGTATTTTCAGGAGAAATGAGTCTCGTCGGTATCGTAGTGACCGAAAATAATCGAAAAGAAAAGCGATTCAGGAACATCGGCAAACCGGGTTTAACGGGACTTGCACAGGTGAATAACTTTGATAAATTGTCAGCGGAAGAAATTGCACAGTACAATCTCTCGTATGCAAAAAACCAATCATTTTTTCTTGATATAGAAATCATTCTAAAATCGTGTGTTGTATGGATGAGAAACAAAAACTAATTTTCATTTTGAATTTTTAATTTTGCATTGATGTATGGCAAAAGCAGTTTTAGATTTTGAAAAACCGATTATCGAACTCGAACAAAAAATCGAGGAGATGCGGAAATACAGTGACCGGCTCGACATCGGAAACGAGATTCACAAACTCGAAGCGAAAGTCGAGGACCTCCGGAAGAATATCTACTCGCGGTTAACACGCTGGCAGAAAGTTCAACTTGCGCGGCACCCGGACAGACCATATACGCTCGATTATATCAACATGATAACAACGGATTTCATTGAGTTACATGGAGACCGTGGTTTCCGCGATGATAAAGCAATCGTTGGAGGGTTCGCCCGACTCAATGAACAACCTGTCATGGTCATCGGAATGCAGAAAGGGCGTGATACCAAATCAAATCTGTACCGGAATTTCGGAATGCCGAATCCCGAAGGATATCGAAAAGCGCTTCGCCTCATGAAACTCGCGGCAAAGTTTCATCGCCCGATTATTACGATGATTGATACACCCGGGGCATATCCGGGACTTGAAGCAGAAGAGCGAGGACAAGCGGAAGCGATTGCCCGAAACTTGTTTACGATGTCGCATCTTCCCGTTCCGATTATCATCACCATTATTGGTGAAGGTGCATCGGGCGGCGCGCTTGGTATCGGTCTCGGCGACCGTGTGTTGATGATGGAAAATTGTTGGTACTCCGTTATCGCTCCGGAATCATGTTCAAGCATTCTCTGGAGAAGTTGGGAATACAAGGAACAAGCGGCGGAGGCGCTCAAACTCACCGCGCCCGATTTACTCGCGCAGGGAATCATTGACCGGATCATTCCCGAACCGATTGGTGGCGCTCATCGTAATCCACCGATGGCGGCAGAAACCCTCAAAAAAGTTCTCACAGAAGAAATCGAAAAGTTAATGAAAATCAAACCGGACAAGTTGATTGAGAAACGGATTGAGAAGTATTCGAAGATGGGAGAGTTTGAGGAATAATTTCGAATTGCGGATTGCCAATTGCGAATTTATTATTGAATGATTTAGTATGAGGTTTGTATGACACCCGATGAAATGAAGACGAGAACAAAAAAGTTTGCATTGAACGTAATCAAACTTGTCGAAACATTACCAAATGGAAGAACGGGAGATGTTCTAGGAAGACAATTGATACGTTGTGCGACATCCGTCGGCGCATATTACAGGTCTGCCTGTAAAGCGCGGTCAAAGGCAGATTTTATTTCTAAGATTACTGTAGTTAAGGAAGAGGCAGATGAATCTCAATTTTGGCATGAACTAATCATTGGTTCAAATCTACTAAAAGAAAGTGTTGTACTTCCGTTGTTAAATGAGGCGAAGGAATTAACTGCAATCTTCACTGCGTCCGGCAAAACTGCAAAATGGGGGAAGTAATTCAATTCTTCAATAACGAATTCGCAATTGGCAATCCGCAATTCGAAATCCCGCAATGGTAGTATCTGAAACAACAATCCGCGTTCGCTACGCTGATACGGACCAGATGAAATTCGCGTATTATGGAAGATACTTCGAGTACTTCGAGCAGGGGCGTTCGGATCTACTTCGAATGATTGGATTGCCGTATCCTGAAATCGAGAAGCGCGGATTCTTTCTTCCGGTGATTGAAGCGCATGCGAATTATCTCAAGTCGGCTCGATACGATGATGAACTTGTTGTGAAAACTATTTTTAAGGAACTGCCGCAAGCGCGGCTACGCATTGAGTACGAAGTCCTTAACAACGAAACAAAAGAATTGTTTGCAACAGGACATACCGTTCATAGTTTTCTTAATGCTTCAACAAACAAACCGACACGTACGCCTGAATTCTTTCTGCAGGCAATCAATAACTATCTACAACAATAATGCTTACACCCGAATTACTTTCTGTTTTATGTTGCACTGTCTGCAAATCTGATTTGAACTATCGTTCAGAGAAGAACTTGCTCTGTTGCACTTCCTGCGGACAGGAATATCAAATCAAAGATAATATCCCGATAATGATAGTTGATAAAAAGGAAAATGAACATGAATGATAGTGTTATCAATCGAATAGTTGAAGAGGCGTTGCGTGAAGATTTGGGATTGGGAGATGTTACGACCGATTCAATCGTTCCGCCTGAACAGCAAGGACAGGGAACGATTCTTGTGAAAGAAGAGGGAGTGATTGCCGGGTTGGAAATTGCCGCCTACGTTTTTTATTGTGTTGATACGAATTGGGAAATGTCGTTTTCGAAGAACGAGGGAGATGAAGTGAAATCGGGAACGAGCATTGCCACACTCAAAGGTTCACTTGCAAGCATGTTGAAAGCGGAACGGACAGCGCTCAATATTCTGCAACGGATGAGCGGGATTGCAACGCTTACAAAGAAATTTGTAAAAGCAGTTGAAGGAACATCGGCGAAAATAACTGACACACGTAAAACCGCTCCGGGGTTACGCCTGCTCGATAAGATGGCAGTGCAACTTGGTGGCGGTGTCAATCATCGTTTTGGACTTGACGACATGGTCTTGATTAAAGATAATCATATCGAAGCCGCAGGCGGAATTGCAAATGCGATTGAACGATGCCTGTTGTTTATCAAAGAGCATAAACTCAACATCAAGGTTGAAGTCGAGACAAGAAATGTGGAGGAAGTGAAAACAGCGATGCAATTTCAAGGCATTCACAGAATCATGCTCGATAACTTTTCACTCGATGAAATGAAGAAAGCAGTTCACATTATCAACCACGTAGTTGAAGTGGAAGCGTCGGGCAAAGTCAATCTCGAAACCGTCCGCGCTGTTGCAGTGACCGGAGTAGATTTTATTTCAATCGGGATGTTGACCCATTCACCGAAAGCGCTTGACATTTCACTTGAAATTAGTTGACGGTTGTCAGTTTCCGGTTTACAGTTTTCTGTTTCCTGTTTCCTGTTTTCAGTTTATTGTTTTTTAGTTTTTGGTTGTTAGTTATTCGTTCGTTGCAATAATCAAAAATCTGAAATCCTGAATCTTAAATCATTATCTATAACATCCACGACATGTTTGATAAACTGAAACAACTCGGCACCGACACCGCAATCTACGGCATCAGCACAATCGTCGGTAGGTTTCTGAATTTTCTCCTTGTTCCATTTTACACGAACGTCCTTGCACCGGGTGAGTACGGAGTTGTCAGTTACATGTACTCGCTGATTGCGTTTGCGAATGTTGTCTATACGTACGGCATGGAAATTTCGTACATGAAATATGCAACATCGCTTGAGATTGGAAATCAAAGGCAAAACTTCTGTACACCATTATTTTCACTCGCGGGAACATCAATAACATTCACCCTTCTCCTCTTCGCACTTACACCCTCGCTTCCAAGCATACTTTCATTGCCTTCAGACCTCACAACAATTCTTTACTACACTGCCGGCATTCTCCTTTGCGATACACTCTCCGCAATTCCCTTTGCGTCGTTGCGTTTGGAAAGAAAAGCAAAACGCTTCGCGCTCATCAAACTTCTCAACATCATCATCAATGTTGCAATGAATGTTGTGTTGTTAGTGAAGTTCAATTTTGGAGTTGAAGGAATATTCATCAGTGGATTTGTTTCTTCTGCCCTGACTGTCGTGATGTTGCTTCCGACTATCAAACAACATTTTCTGTTCGAGTTCGATAAGACTTTATGGAAGTCATTACTCAAGTTCGGGTTGCCTTCAATTCCGGCAGGTTTGGCGGGAATGGTGTTGCAGGTCGTTGACCGTCCGATTCTGAAAGCCCTGACAGACGATGCGACTGTCGGAATTTATCAGGCAAATTACCGTCTCGGCATTTTTATGATGTTGCTTGTTTCCATGTTCGATTACGCGTGGAAACCATTTATGTTTTCCGTTGCGAAAGAAGAAAACGCCAAAGAACTCTTTGCACGTGTATTAACGTACTTCACGCTTGCAATGGCAACTGTGTTTATCGTTCTTACATTTTTTATTGATGATATTGCGCGGCTCAATTTCTTCGGGCATCATCTCATCAATGAACGGTATTGGAGCGGACTCGATATTGTTCCGCTTGTGTTGCTCGGTTATGTGTTTCTCGGAATGGCGACGACAATGTCAGCGGGAATCTACATCGAAAAGAACACGAAATACAATCCTCCGATTACCATGACAGCCGCCGCTGTAAACATCGCGGCAAACTTTCTCCTCATTCCTATCATCGGAATGTCTGGAGCGGCGTGGGCAACGCTCGTCGCATATTTCGTTATGGCGGTGATGACATACATTATGTGCCAACGCATCTATCCGATTCACTACGAGTGGGGGAGACTTGGGAAGATTGCTCTTGTCACTACCGTCGTCATTCTTGCAGAAGCAATCATTCTCGCTCCGAGTATCGAAATACTGTTGAAGGTACTTTTGGTAGTTGTCTTTTTTCTTTTGTTGGGGATACTAAAGTTTTTCGAGAAGGGAGAGATGGCTGTTATCAAACAGCAGTTGAGCAAAGTGAAGCGCTCAACTTCAAAAAATTGACGATTGAGTCATTGACGTTTGATTCATTTGAAAGTAATCAATGACTCATTGATAAAATCATAAATCGTCAATAAAAACTCTCTTGCATCTTTCCGTAATTCTGTTAAATTGCAACTAAGAACGCGTTGCCGAATTGTCTTTGCGAGCGTAGCGAAGCAATCTCACAATCGAATATCGAAAGGAAATGGGATTGCTTCTCCCGCTAAAGCGGGATCGCAATGACTCAATTGTGGATTCGGAAACCGCTCACAAAATAATTTGCACACAAGTCAGTAAGTATTACCATGAAACATCTTGCTACAATCTCAGCCATTCTTTTCTTGGTTTTGATTTCATCAACACTCCTGTTCTCCCAGGCATCAAATTATTTTCCAAATTCCATCGGCACAACATGGACATTCGACGGAGTAATGCTCGGCGCTGGCGATACGGTTATGACCGGCTCAGAATATCGGGAAATTGATAGCGTTGCCGCTTACTCGACCATTAATGGAAAGAACGCGTACACAATACAATCTCGACTCGAAAGCGGAGTTCCGAGCGGTACATCCTCCTTTGCATTCGAGGGGGCGAACGCGTTTGTCTATCTCCCGACACTTCCACCACCGCTCGATACGATGATTGACGTGCCGCCTCCGCAATGGCTGTTGTCATTTAAGTTTAACTCCGGCTTTACACCGGATTGGACTATTATTGAATGGGACACGACAATTACTTTTGATACCCTCACGATTCCTGTTGCGATAAGAATTTCAGGCGACCGTGAAACTCTGAACGATGAAGTCATCGTTCCGGCAGGTACATTTACAGCCGCTCGTTTTAATATCATCGAACAGGTCGGTACAACAATCTTCGGTCCCTTTATCCCATTCTTTACCATGGTTGATACATTCTGGATAGCACAAAACACATGGATTGTCAAACACGCGCGGTCAGCGGTTTCTGTGGAAATCCCCGCAACGACTGACACGATTTCCTTCACGATTCCCGGGGTGCGACGAGAACTGGTCGCCTTCAATCCGAACGCTGTCAATGGAGAAGAAGACGTGCCATCCGGATTTGCGTTGTATCAGAATTATCCGAATCCTTTTAATCCCGCGACGAATTTCGAATTTCGGATTGCCAATTTCGAATTTGTTTCTCTGAAAGTTTTTAATGTACTTGGTCAGGAAGTAGCAACACTCGTGAATGAAATGAAAAGCCCGGGTGAACATTTTGTTACATGGGATGCAAGCGGATTGCCGAGTGGGGTGTACTACTACAGATTGACTGTAGGAAGTTATTTGCAAACAAAAATGTTACAAATTGTCAAATAACTTTCCAAGATGATTCTATGAAAATTAGATGTTTCATTTTGGGGATTGAGTTTCGCCAAATGCGTACAAGTGCACTCACGACCATTAAAGGTAAGTAGTAAAATTCCCTTCCAGTAAGAATGATAATATGTTAAAATGGAGTCGGGTTAAATGAAAGATTCAACCTTAGGAATATTAATGATAATTGTAGGTACAGGCTTGTTGTTATCATGGAATTTCTGGATTAAGCGAAATAAAAATGAACCCTTCCCGTGGACCAAAGATTCACCAATGGGTGAATCACTATACACAATACGAATGATATCAGCGATACTATTTTCATTAATGCTCATCATTTTTGGAATAGTCTCCATTGTCAAGGATTGAAAGCCCTGTAACTTGGAGTGAGTTGCACTCACGACCACTGTTGGTCGGGATTACAACTCCTTCTCAGTCGGAGATAAGTGAAAGATTATAACTAAATTTTAACTGAATATGTTGATTTTCTCAAAGCTGTTTACCCCCAAACAATTAACTGAAAAAGAATTTAAAAGAAGGGGGATTCTTTTGTGGATATATGCAATACTATGGTTTGTTAGTATTTATGCTGTTTATATTTGGTCGATTACAATCATTCCTAAATTTTTTCTTATAATAGCTGAGATATTTCTTGTTCCAGATATGCCGGGATTAACGATGTCCTACAAAGAGTATATAGAAAAATTTAATTTAGATAATGAGAAAAAAAAATTATAACTAGGAAGTTGTAAAATACAAAAGCTCACCTCACATGAAATTGGCACATTTGGTTTAGTGGCCACGCATATGCGGCTCACTTCAATCCCGATGAAATCTCAAATTCTTCTGACCGGTTTCCATCGAAGGAAAAGTGAGTCGCACATTTGGTACTTAACAACCTGCAAAAATAGGTAAGTTTAGAAAGTCATTTTTGAAAATGCCCTTTTTACGCTGTACGGAAGGTTTGTACCAAGTTACGGAAGAGTTTGCCATCGGGCGGGAAGAGTTTGCCGTCGGGCGGGAAGGGTTTGCCATCGGGCAGAAAGGGTTTGCCATCGGGCAGGAAGGGTTTGCCATCGGGCAGAAAGGGTTTGCCATCGGGCAGGAAGGGTTTGCCATCGGGCGGAAGGGGTTTGCCATCGGGCGGGAAGAGTTTGCCATCGGGCGGGAAGAGTTTGCCGTCGGGCGGAAGGGGTTTGCCATCGGGCGGAAGGGGTTTGCCATCGGGCAGAACGGGTTTGTAGTCGGACGGGAACGGTTTGTCCTTGGGCGGTGATGATTAAAAAGGTATCAAAAGGTAGGGGCGAATTGCAATTCGCCCTTACAGGTTGATTGGGGGTGAGTTACACCCACCACTGTTGGTCGGGAGTTCATTTGTCCGCCATCGGTGGAACTCCTTCCCAGCATAGAAATGGAATGACAAAATAAGAAAGCCCACCTCACATGAGATGGGCTTTGTTGTAAACTACGGACGATATGCAATGACCATTTTTGCATCACCGTAAACGGTGACGCTACTGTAATCAAGTCGGATGAATCCGACTAACCGTCATCTACAATCGGGTGTATTGGTCAAATGTTGTTAAGTCCGATTTATCGGGCTTGGAATTTTATAGCGTGACCGTTCACGGTCATGCGGTTATTTGTAATTCCCAATCCCCAGCCGCTCATACTTCTCTTTATACTTTTCGTACAGCCGCTTCTGTTTGTCATTCAATTCAATCTTCTTGCCTTGAATGTATTCCTGTTCGACTTGCGTTGTAATTTCGAGCGGGTCGCCGGTGGTGACAATGAGCGTTGCATCTTTCCCGACTTCGAGCGAACCAACACGGTCTGCAACGCCAAGGAGTTGCGCGGGGTAGAGCGTCACCGATTTTAATGCTTCATCTTTCGACAATCCATACGATGCCGCCATCGCCGCATGGTACGGAATGTTTCGCTCGTTCGACATTCCTCCTTCGCCACCGATACAATATTTCACTCCTGCATCAAATAATTTTTTCGGGAGTGTCATCGGGTCATCGTACGCTTCGAAGCGTCGCCACGGTGTTCTCAACATCGGGTTGACGATGACGGAAATATTTTTCGCCTTCAGCAAATCAGCCACGCGCCACGAGTCATATCCGCCGAGAAGAATCATCTTCACGCCTTCTTGTTCTGCCCATGCCACTGCCGCTTGTATCTGCTGAACTTCTTCAGCATTCACCATCACCGGCACGTTTCCTTCAAGCACGGGAATCATCGCTTCCCATCGCAAGTCGGTTTCATGGAAGGGAATTCCTTTTTCCGTTTCCGCTTTCTTCGCTTTCCAGTAAGCACGTGCATCGTTGAATGCATTGCGGATTTGGTTCAGCGCTTTGTCCCGGTCTTTCTTCTGCTCTTCTTCACTGCGACGTTCCCACCATGCTTTGTTGATCGTCATCGAGGGCCAATTGATAATCAAACCGACGGGAGCTTTGTAAGTCATGTCTTCCCACGTCCAGCCATCAAGTTCAATCAATGCGGCAGTCCCGCTGATTGCGCCGCCTTCAGGCATTGTTACCGCCATTGTTACGCCATTCGAACGGGTGATAGGAATTCCTTCGCTTTCCGGGTTGACAGCAACCTCAGCACGAATATTCGGATTGACCGGACCGCTTTCTGAAACATCGTTGGTTGCGCGCACCGCACCGATTTCTGACAAGCCGAGATTCGTTCGTGCATTTATCATTCCGGGATAAACGTGCTTTCCCTTTACATCAACCCGGTCTGCGTTTTGCGGAACCGCAACGTTCGAACCGAGCGCGGTAATTTTTCCATTATCAAACACAATTGTTCCGTTTGAAATAACATTGCCGCTAACGGTGTGAATTGTTCCGCCGACAAGCGCAATCGGTTTCTCCTGTTTCTTCGCCGGAATCTCACTCGCGGGTGAGCGGTAAGCAGAGAGCAGTGAAAAAAGTACAAAGTACAAAGTACAAAGTACTGAGTACCGAGAATGGAGTAATGGAGTGATAGAGTTTTGGAGTCGTTTCATATTACTTACTTTCCTTTCCTTCAATTTCATCCTGACATGAATAGCGTTCTTTATACCAGCGTGGTGGTCCGGATGGTCCGCCGCCGCTACCGCCGCCATCTGATTTTGCAGAGAGAATTTTTTGAACGAGTGTTGCACGTTGTTTCTGATTTTCTACACGCATCATGTTGTCTTCGTCCCGGTCGAAATATTTCCGACCATCAATCCATGTCTGTTCGCACATTGAATATGTCGAAAGCGGGTCGCCGCTCCAGATGACGAAGTCGGCATCTTTTCCAACTTCAAGCGAACCAACCCGGTTATCAATCCGCAATTGCTTTGCGGGATTGAGAGTAACAAACTTGAGCGCATCCTGCGGAGGAACGCCACCGTACTTTACCGCCTTTGCGGCTTCGGTGTTCATGCGTCGTGCCTGCTCATCGCTATCCGAGTTGAACGAGACAACAACGCCTGCATCATGCATCAACGCGCCGCAATATGGAATTGCGTCAATCACTTCCATTTTGTACGCCCACCAATCGCTGAACATCGAAGCGCCCGCTCCGTGTTTCGCTAACGCTTCGGCTACTTTGTATCCTTCCAGCACATGCTGAAATGTTCCGATTTGAAAACCGAAATCTTCCGCAACACGAACCAACATCAGAATTTCATCCTGACGATACGAGTGCGAGTGAACGAGTCGTTTCCCTTCAAGAATTTCCAATAACGTTTCTGTTTGAATGTCTCGGCGTGGTGGAATCTTTCTTGCGCCGCTCTTGAATTCATCCCTGATTTTCTTGTAATCTCTTGCCGCCTGAAATTCATCTCGGATAATCTGCTCTACACCTTGACGAGTTTGTGGATACCGTGTTGTATATCGCTCGCCCCAATTACTTTGTTTGACATTTTCGCCGAGTGCAAACTTGATTCCGGGAATTGCACCTTCAAACTTCATCTCTTCAGGCAACGCGCCCCAGCGAAGTTTGATAACTTGATTTTGTCCGCCAATCGGATTTGCCGAACCATGAAGAACGTTTGCCGCAGTTAATCCTCCGGCAAGTTCGCGGTAAATTCCAATATCATCCGAATCAATAATATCGCCGATACGAACTTCGGCGGTGATTGCTTGTCCGGTTTCGTTCACGCTTCCCGCTGCGGCAGAATGTGAGTGAGCATCAATCAAACCGGCAGTAACATGTTTTCCCTGCGCGTTAATGACTGTTGCATCTGCAGGCGCGGTGAGGTTTTGTCCGACCTGTTTGATTTTTCCTTTCTCAATATACAAGTCTGCATTTTCGAGATTGCCCTGAGGACCGCTCGTCCAAATCGTTGCGCCGCGAACGAGAAGTTTATCTACTTGTTGAGGAAGCGTTGCTCTCCCGAATTCTCCATACGGATACACGGGGGAGAAGGAAGACATTTGCGGTGGCTTTGGTTTTGAAGTATCAGGTTCCTGTTTGAATTGCTCTTTCCTATTTGCAGTCCATTTGAACGGCTGACCATCTGCCAACTCACCAGTCCCCATTAGCCACTCACCCGACGCAACACCTGTCATACGAACTATTCCCTTCGCACCAAGTGAATCGCTTGCGAACGAAACGGCAAGTTTCATATCGGAAAAAGAAATGTTGGAGAACTTTGCATCTTTTCCTTTTGCCTTCGCGCTTCCGGATGGTTTATCAACTTCACCTTTCAGAACAAACGTGAGCGAATCAATCTTTAATTCTTTTGATGTTACTTCCCACGTGCCGCGAACATCGTACTCTGTTTTTGGTTTGATTTCGAATCGTTTGCCGTCAATCCAAGTCTCACGGATTTTTGTTTTCTCGTTGAATAACTCTCCGTCTGTGATGACAAAGTTTGCCATCTTGCCGACTTCGAGTGTTCCTACTTTCTTTTCAACACCGAATAATTTTGCCGGAGTTGTTGTGAGAGCGGCAAGCGCGGCATCGGCAGAAAGTCCCCGTTCGATTGCTTTTCTGAGATTTGTCGGAAAGTTTCCGATATCTTTTAATGTGGATGTAGTCAGTGCAATTTGCACTCCTGCTTCCTGAAGTCGCTTTGGATTTTCCGCCGCTTCATCCCAATGTCGAAGTTCCTGAAGAGAGACATTCAATGCTTCTTCGGGTGTTTGAACGGATGGCGTTTCCGGAAAGTTAAGCGGGAGAATAATCGGCGCGCCGGTTTGCTTCACTGCATCAAGCCGACGGTATTCATATCCGTTCCCTCGTACCATCAATTGTAAAGAAAATTCCTTCGCGATGTTTTGTGCGCGAAGTGTTGCAAGTTCATCTCCTGCTTCAAACATAACCGGTTGCTTTGCAGAAATAACATCTTCCAACGCGGCAAGGTCGTTTGTAAATTCCGGTCGTGGTTCGTTCGGATATTTTGCTGCCGCTGCCCATGCATCACGATGCCATTGAGCATCAAAAAATGTTTGTCGCATTAAAGCAATTGCTCCCATGAGTGAGTTCGGGTATTCTTCTCCCTGCGAAGATTCAAACGAAAGATGTTGAGCAATGCGTGATTTGACTATAAGTTCATTCGTCTTTCCATCACCCAAATTGACAAGAGAACTTGTCCCTCGGAAAATTCCTTTTTGAGGAACAACCAGAGCAGTTGTGAATCCCATGCCTCGAAGTTTTTCCATTGCTTTCGGGTCGGGGTTGAAAAGTTCATCGGCGTTTTGCGCAGCGAGCACATTTCCGTTCCAGTATTTCGAGCCTCGAACTTCCGGCTGTTGTTGCTGTTGTCCTTGCGGTTGGTCTTGTCCCTGACCGCGTTCGGGTTTTTTCGGAACTCCGATATCAGAATAACTTTCGATAAGTCCGGGATATAATGTCATTCTCGACGCATCCCAAACACGCGCGTCAGCAGGAATTGTAACGTTGTCACCAACGGCGATAATCATTCCATCACGAATGACGAGCGTTCCCTTATCAATGACCTTTCCGGGAGCGGTGATAATCTTTGCATTGGTAAATGCATGAACAGTCGGCGTGTTTTGCCTGATACCGATGGGCGGTTCTGTTTGTGCAAGGAGTTGTGCCTGCATCAACAGAACAAGAACAAAAATTGCAATCATCTGATGCAATGATTGCATTGGTAAACGCTTCATAAAATTTCCTTTGAAGTTAAGAGAGTATGATTGTCGTGACTATTGAGGGTAATTCATCACAGAGCCACAAAGTCTTACGTCAGGATTTAATGTAAGATTCAATGGCGAAAAAGATACAGGAATAAAGAGGGAAAAGCAAGTACCTTTGCACCTTCCACGCAGTTTCCGTACCTTTATACCCATCAAACATTCAGTAATCGAATCTATCAAATAATGACACTTTACACAGCCACTACCGAAGATATAAAAGTTAATGTCCGTGCGATTTACCTCGATGGACAATCCGATATTCTCGCCCGAAAATTTGTTTTTGCCTATTTCATTCGAATCGAAAATCATGGTAACGAACCTGTGAAACTTCTTCGTCGTCATTGGTTCATTCACGATTCATCGAGCGACGTGAAGGAAGTTGAAGGGGAAGGTGTTATCGGAAAAACGCCGCATATCAACCCGGGGGAAGCACACGAGTACAACAGTTTCTGTGTCCTTGAAACATTTGAAGGATATATGGAAGGAACGTATCTCATGCAACGAGCGAATGGAAGTCTGTTTGATGTCAGGATTCCGCGGTTTGTACTTCGAGCTTTGTCGAATTAGTACTTTGTACTCTGTCATTGGTCATTAGTCAATAGTTATTCGTCATTGAATCGTTCGACGAAACTATTCTTATATTCATCAACAGGAAACCGGAAACCAGAAACTGTAAACCGTAAACTCCATCACTCCACAACTCCATTGATTTTATGAAACTATCAATTTCATTCTTCTTACTAATCATATTTTATACACAGTCGCTGTTCTCCCAGACAACTCCCTTTCTCTCTGATGATGAAATCAGAATGTTGTCGTCTGAGATTTCGGGAGACCGGGCATACGAACACATTCGAACGCTTTCACAGTGGCATCGCATTTCCGGTTCCGATGATTATTTCAAGTCGGTTGAGTACATCATGAAGGCGGCAAAGGATGCAGGCCTGGAAGATGTGAAATTTATTGAGCAGCCATTACAGGGGAAGAAATATAATCCACGTTCGGCTGAGTTGTGGATGGTTGAACCGGTGGAGATAAAACTTGCTGATGCCGCCGACCATGCAGTTATCCTTGCGGATGGAAGCAGTGACGCAAATGTTACCGCTGAACTTGTGTATATCTTTGATGCAAGTAAAGACACCTTGAAAAATATTGACGTTGCCGGAAAAATTGTTTTGACGAACAGCTCGACCTGGGCGGCAGTGCAAAACGCTGTGTGGGAGAAAGGCGCGCTCGGAGTTGTCTGTTATCAAACTTCTGAAGGGAGAAACCCGATGGATTTTCCCGACCAGATCGGTTGGAAAGGAATTCCGAACACACCACCGGAAGGAAAGAAACCGACATTCGCCTTCGTCATTTCGCCGCGCAAAGGAGATGCCCTGAGAAAGATTTTGCAGACGACAAACATGCAGGATTATCTCGCAACCGGAAAAAAGACAAAGGGCGGTCGAATAGTTGTTAAAGCGAAAGTTGATACGGAAATCAGCGACACGGGGAAGACCGGATTTGTTGAAGGATGGATTCGCGGCTCGAAGTATCACGACCAACAAATAATCGTAACAGCGCATTTGCAGGAAGAGAAGGGTTCGGCGAACGATGACGGAAGCGGTTGTTCAAGTATCATGGAAATTGCACGCACCTTGAACAAACTTATCAAAGACGGAAAAATCGAACGACCGTTACGCGATATTCGCTTTTGGTGGACGGATGAAATTTATTCCGAGTACCGATACTTTCAGGATTTCCCTGACGAACCGAAGAAATTCTTAGCAAATGTCCATCAGGATATGGTCGGTGCGAATCAGGCGTTCGGAAGCCGCGTTCAGCATTTGATTTTCGCGCCACACTCGCGCACTTCGTATCTTGATGCTATTTTTGAAAGCATTGGCAATTATGTGATTCTTTCAAACAACGCATTTCTCGCGGCAAACCGAAGCGGCGGTTTACCCCGACCGTTCAGTCGCCCGATTTTTTCAACAAGAGGAACACGACAGGGATACAACGCTCGCTTCGTTCCGTATTTCAATTCGTCTGACCACATGTGTTTTATTGAAGGAGCGATTGGTGTTCCTGCCGTTGCAACAATCAATTGGGATGATGATTACATTCATTCATCCGATGATGACCTTTGGCAGATTGACCAGACACAATTACAACGCAACGCATTCCTGATGGGCTCGACTGTTTTCACACTTGCCTACGCGACGGAGAACAATGTTGCAACTCTCGCAGGCGAAATATTCGCTCAGGGAGTGAAACGGCTTGGCAACGATATTCAGGTAGCGATGAATATTCTTCGGGATTCTTCTATGTCATCGAATGATGGCTGGAGTGATGCTTCGCTTCTTATCGAACAGGGAATTCTCAGGGAAATTCGTGCATTGCAATCAGCCGATGTCTTCACAGCATCAGACAATAATGCAAAGGAAACAATCGCACAATTTGTGAAGCGGATGAAGCAAAAAGAATCTGACTTGAATAAAGATATATCGGTTTTATATCAACAATTACACGGCATATCACCGAAAAATAAACTAACCAACGAGGAACGTGCGGCAAGTAAGAAAATTCCTGTTAACAACGACACGCTGAAATCATATTTTGAAAACAGGAACAAAGCAAATTTCTCAGTGAGTCTTCATGGTTTGATGCAAGACGAAGTGTATAATTTTGTAGACGGCAAACGAAGTTACTTCGATATTTACAAAGCAGTCCGCTCAGAACAACTCGCCGCCGGTTCGTGGTATTACGGAACCGTGACGCTTGGTGATGTTGTGAAGATGCTCGATGCGGCGGTAGAATCACACGCATTGCGACTGAGGTAGTTATCCGTTATCCGTTATTGGTTACTCGTTTGTTTGATTTAACACAAAGTTGTTAGTTTGTAGTTTTTGGTTGTAGTTTTTGGTTGATAGTTTGTCATCACAGAAAAAACAAATAAAGAAATAGCCCAAAACCCCAAACCCGTAACCTGTAACCCTCAAAAATAATCAGAAATCAGAAATCAGCAATAAAATATGGAATGGCTCTTTGACCCTCAGGCGTGGATAGCGCTCGTCACCCTTACGATTTTAGAAATCGTGTTGGGCGTGGATAATATTGTTTTCATCTCGATACTTTCCGGTAAACTTCCGCCCGCTCAACAAGCAAAAGGAAGAAGCATCGGATTGTTTCTCGCGATGTTTACACGCATCTTACTTCTCCTCTCATTGAGTTGGATAATGAGATTAACAGAACCGTTATTCACAATATTTTCCTATGAAATTTCCGGGCGTGATATTATTCTCATCCTTGGCGGATTGTTTCTGCTTGGGAAAAGTACACATGAGATTCATAACAAACTCGAAGGGGCAGAAGGCGAACATGCAATCCCGAAGAAAATTTCTTTCTCAGGTGTTCTCTTCCAAATCATATTGCTTGACATTGTGTTTTCCCTTGATTCGGTTATTACGGCTGTCGGAATGGCAAATCAGGTCGGAATCATGATTACGGCTATTGTTATCGCTGTTGGCTTCATGATGTTGTCAGCAAAAGCGGTGAGTACGTATATTGACAAACACCCAACGGTGAAAATGCTTGCGCTCAGTTTTCTCTTACTCATCGGTGTTTCGCTCATTGCAGAAGGACTGGACCAACATATTCCAAAGGGATATATTTATTTCGCCATGGCATTCTCCATTTTTGTTGAAATGCTGAACTTGAAATTAATGAAGAAATCAAAACCGGTGAAACTTCATCAACAGTTTGAAAAATAGGAATCAGTCACCGGGAATCAGTGCGTTGTCATTCGTCAATGGTCATTTGTCATTTGTTGTTCTTCTGTTTTCTCAACTACTTAACTACTCATCTACTCAACTACTTTTAATTTTGAACTGATTTTGATACCAACAAACTTCAAACGAATTTCTCCATCCGAACTTAAAGTCGTATGGTATGATGGTCACGAAAGTGTTTTCCAGATAGAATACTTGAGGGATATGTGTCCGTGCGCAGGATGCGCGGGGGAGACTGTTCTGTTTCAACAATATATTCCGCCGCCGCCCGATAAATTAATTCCCGGACGATATGAATTGAGAAATATTGTTCCCGTCGGTTCCTATGCCGTGCAAATAGTGTGGGGCGATGGACATGAATCGGGAATTTATACGTGGGAACACTTGTTGAATCTCTGCCCGTGCGAAGTACATTCAAAGAAGAATTAATCTATGAAGGTAAAATATTTTTTAGGTTTTGGGTTTTGGGTTTTGGGTTTTGCATTTGTGTTTGCACAACCGAAACTTTCAGTTAAGGAGGGAACGAAATTCCAGCTTGGCGAAGCGAAGGAGGGCGCAATTCTCGAACAGAAACTTACATTACAGAATGTCGGGAAAGATACACTTATCATTGAAGATATTCGCGCTACATGTGGTTGTACAACCACGAAAACCCATAAGAAGCGACTCGGTACAAATGATACGACTGCATTGACTATTTCTGTCAACACAAAAGGATTCAAGGGTCCGGTCAAGAAAGAAATTTTCATTACGACAAACGACCCGAAGCAAGCCGACCTTGAAGTCGAACTTCTTGTCACCATCAGAAATGTTATTGAGTTTGAACCATCATTTGTGAATTTTCGGACAGTGAATTTCGGAAAGCCAGCAAAACAGTCTATCACCATCAGGAATACCTCGGAAAAACCGATTTCGATAACATCGGTTACAAGCCCGGATTCACAAATAATTGCAAAACCGAAAACAAAAACAATACAGCCTAAAAGTTCAACGCAACTGATTGTTTCTCTTTCTGCTAAGAAAAAAGGGAAAATTCTCGGACAATTGCTGATTACGACAAATCATCCTGAAAAAGACAGTCTCAGGCTTTCGTACGTCGGAGAAATCAAGTAAGAAGGTATTTTCTTTCTTGCTTCTGATTTTTTTTTCTGTAAATTGTGTCAGTCGTGAGCATCAATGACAAGTATCATCTCTTCTTCTTTTTCCTGTACACGACTGCGAATCATCAATCAGAAGATGATTCAAACCGGAAATCATCTATTTATTTTAATTTACATTTTTTCTGAAAGGAATTATTATGCAAGAGTTTATCACCATTTATCAAAAACACATTCACAGTTTTCTCCTGATTGCCTGTGTGTTGCTCTTGAACGGGGTTATCGTACAGGCACAAGTTCCACATTATGAGTGGGGCCGCAGCGCCGGCGAGCGGGTGTATAATGAACTTGGCTACAGTGTTGCCACCGATGCAAACGGTAATGCCTATCTCACGGGACAATTCATTACAAAAATTGCCTTCGATAAAATCAAACTTTCCAACATGAAAGGCGATTTGAACAACGAAGATATTTTCGTTGCAAAATTGAATACACATGGACAGGCGCAGTGGGCGAAACGTATCACCGGAACGCAAACTGAATATTCCCGCGGCATTGCCGTGGATGCATCCGGCAATACATTTGTCACGGGTAATTACCGGAGTTCAACATTGACACACGGTTCGTTTACCATCACGAACGGCGGATCCATAGACATGTTCATTGCAAAGTTCGATGCAAATGGAAATGCTTTGTGGTTGCGGGGCGCTGGCGGAGCGCAGGGCGATAGCGCTTATGCAGTCGCTACCGACAACAGCGGAAACGCGTATGTCATCGGTTCGTTCGGAAGCAACACGATTACCTTTGGCGCTACAACGCTTACCAATCAAAGCACGAACGATGCATTCGGTGATAAGAACACCGATATTTTTATAACAAAATATGATTCAAGCGGAAATGTACTTTGGGCTACATCGTACGGCGATTCAGCATCAGAGGAAGGACGCGATATCCGCATTGATGCTTCGGGAAATATTTTTATCTGCGGCACGTTTGGCAATAGCGCTTTTATGATTGATACTGCACATGTTACACACTCTGGCGGTTATCACCCGAATGGAAATCCGTATCCTGATATTTTTCTTGCAAAATTGAGTCCGACACTGGATGCCTTCTGGGCAAAAAGCGCAGGCTGGATGGCGGCTGATGTTCCGTGGGGAATGGGGATTGATAATGCAGGAAATTCTTACATCACCGGTTCATTTGAGAGCGATACGGTTCGGTTCAGCACAACAAAAATCCCAAATCAGGGGTACAAAGATTTTTATCTCGCTAAGTATGATATGAACGGCAATTTTGCTTGGGTAAAAACTGCCGCCGGATTGTATTCGGAAGAAGGAGTAAGTATCGGGGTTGATGGTTCGGGGAACAGTTATGTCACCGGGTATTTTGATAGCGATGCTCTGACATTCGGTGCGACAACGTTTACGAATGTAAGTACTCCGGAGAGCAAACTCTTTCTCGTGAAGTATGACACGGATGGAAATGTTGTATGGGCGAAGTCTGACAAACCGCAAACCGGGATCGAACGTTCATATGAAGTTGCCATCAACGGAACCGGGACGCTCTACCTCACCGGCAGTTTCACCAGTATGAATATGATTTTTGATAATATTGCTATTCTCAATTCAAATCAGAGTTTCGGTGTTACCGATGGATTTCTTTTGAAGATGTATGAAGCAGCGATTACACCCTCAACGATGTTTCGAACTCTGACGCAATCCGACTTGGAAGTAGCATCGGTGAAAACAAAGACGTCGACTCCGACGTTTGGGAACGCGAGGGATACAGCATTCATCCGTGGTTTTCCGAATGTCAGCAGCAAAAAAGACCCGTTCTACCCGGGAGGATTACTTCTTGGCATCGCACGCAATGATAGTCCGAAAGCATACGGCTGGATTCGTTTCACGCTGAAAGGGAAAACGGTTCAGGATTTTATGACACAAACCGGAACTGCACGCGGCTTTGATGTTCTCGGAACAAAAATCTTTGTGAAGGAATTAAAGAACCCGAAAGACTCGAAGTACAACAACAAACTTGCCGGTGGTCTGGCGGCGCTGAGAATGAACATGGCGCTCAGTTCGCACCACATAACGCAGGAAGGATTCCGTGACCTTGTGTTCAATCATCCGTCGTACCCGACGCATGTGTTCAATGGAAAATCCATGTACGAAATCGGAAAATATGTTGATACGATGTTGACCTATTTCAAACTCTTTTACACAAGCACGCCGACTGCTCTTTATGATTCTGCCGCCAACTGGTTGGATTCCATCAACACTTCGTTCAGCGGTGCGCTTGGATTTGTCACGCAAAGCCCGATTCGACTTTCAAGTGTGAAGCCGCTCAGCGATGTAGCGTTTTTACAGCAACCGACAGCCAAAACGAATATGTCGTTTGAAGAGAATTATTCATTCTTTGCACCGAGACAGTTTGAACTGATGCAGAACTATCCGAATCCGTTCAACCCGACAACGAATTTCGGATTTCGGATTGCCGATTTCGGATTGGTGACGTTGAAAATTTATGATATGCTGGGACGTGAAGTAGCAACTCTTCTTGACAACGCTGAAATGGAAGAAGGTGAATACCAACTGAGTTTTGATGGTTCCTCACTTGCTTCAGGATTGTATTTCTACAAGTTAACCTCAACAAGCATTGAAGACGGAACGACGCTGACCGAGATGAAACGGATGATGCTGATAAAATAATTTCCGACTCCGTCACACTGAGCGCCCGCCTGCCAAAGAACTTGTTCGTCGGGCAGGAAGTCGAAGTGTCGCCCTACAATAAAAAATCCCTCACCCGCCAGCACGAGTGAGGGATTTTTCTTTGAAATAAGCGCACTCACATTCTTCGTAACCACAATTCACAAAGAGGTGGGTCTAATTTTCCTGTATGAGATTTCCGACGAAGATAAACGGTTGCAATTTTCCGGCAAAAGAAAATAAACTCAGAAAGCGCCTGTTGTGAGGGGCGTTCTGCCAGTAGGGAAGATATGGTTTTCCGTAACTCCATCGTTTGGTAATTCGCGCCCAATATATGGAATTTCAATCGGATACTCAATCTACCGGCGGTCGCGGACCGCACACAGGCACCTTCGCGCTCACTCCGAAAGTACGACTCTAAGAAACATCATCAAGCGAAAACTTCCCCGTTGATTGATACACAAACGCCATCTCTTTCAACGCTGCAAGTCGTTTTTCTGTTGGCGGGTGAGTGTTAAACAACGCTCCTTGGAGGATAGGTTCATCCTCAATTTGCATGTACCTACCCATTGGGTTGATGACACACATGTGACAGATAGATGGCTTGATGGAGCGAGTGGCTCCGGCAAACGATTCGAGTTTTTCCAGAGCGCTTAACATTGCTTTAGGATTTCGGGTAAGTTCAGCCGCAGTAGCATCTGCCTGATATTCGCGAGTTTGGGAAACAATCATGGTTACGAACCATGAAACTAACGGTGCGAGAACAATCATTCCCACCCACAGAGGAAAGAAGACCGGAATCCGACCGATGAACAATAATCGTTGAATCATTCCCGTCGAGCGCGCCATACCGCCGCCCGCATAGAGTGACAAAAGTGAACTGCCGCCAATTAATGTTGCCATCAGCATCATCAATCGTGTGTCATAATTTTTGATGTGCGCCATTTCGTGTGCAATAACCGCTTGCTGTTCCGCCCGGTTTAATTTCTTCAAGAGTCCAGTAGTGATTGCAATCGAGGCGTGCCATGGGTCTCGACCGGTCGAGAACGCGTTCGGGTCAGTATCATACACAATATGAATAGCGGGCATCGGCAAACCGGATGCAAGCGACATCTCCCGTACAAGATTGACAATCGGTTTGTTGACCGGGTCATCGAGAGAAATTCTGCCAATGAGTTCTCCGTTTGTCATCTCATCCAAATTCCAGACACGGTCCATGCTTACCGAGTTGAGAATAATATCATCGCCACGATAAAAAACGTACGCCACATACGCCCATGAAAGGAGAAACGCGATAATTGTTGCATACGGTGGTTTCTCGCTTGCGGAATAGACCAGACCGAACAAATCATTCTTGAACAAAAATACATCTGTTCCATATCCAATGAACAAATAATAAACGATGAAACCTGTAACAAGAAAAACAGTCAGCCACTCATTCTTCTGTTGTTGTTCATAGATATTTCCTGTCCGTTTGATCATACAGTTATTGCTTTGTTCTTTAGTTGGTACGCCATAGCATCTACATTCATTAATCGTTTTGCTATTGGTGGATGAGTCGAGAAAACGTCTGACCAGAATCCTTTTTTCTCATTTATCTTAATGCCGAGCGGGTCAACAATGCAGAGATGTTCGATCGCCTGCTTAACACTTTTGGTTGGAGTTTGGCGACCTTCAATTGTTTCTAAGGCGCGACGAAATGCATCTGCGTCACCAGTGAGTTCAATTGCTCCTGAATCTGCCAGATACTCTCGTCTCCGACAGATTGCTGTCGCCAACAATCGTGAGATGTAGGGCGTACAAAGCAATACCAGTGACCACACAATCGTCAGCAGGAATCCACCAATCGAACCAGCCCATGATATTTTTTGTCGTTTGATAGACATGCCAAGGGAGTTGAGTTTGTTGCCCCAGAGCGAAAGGAACATAACCGAACCGAAGAGGACTGAAAGAAGCGTCATAACCTCTGTATCCCGATTTTTGATATGACTCACTTCATGGGCAACAACCGCTTGCAATTCGTTCGGTTCAAGAGATTTGAGTAGTCCTGACGTTACGACGATATATTTATTTTTTCCTGAAGTACCGATGCTGAAGGCATTCGGATCCGGGTCTGAAAGAATTAATGGGCGAGGTGTGACTATTCCTGCACTCGCACTCAATGCGTGTATTGCCTCCACGAATCTGATATGTCGGTCAATGTTCATATTCGGCTCGGCGTATTTCGGAATCCCTAACAATACTCCCGTTCCTTTCCGGTATCCAAGGAGAGAGCCGATGGCGCCGAAGAGAAGTCCTGCCATGGTTGCGTACGGATAGGAATAATAAAAGTACATATGGTCATCAATGTATCGCTCCCGCTCCTCTACTGATTGGATATTCTTAGGCACGTTTAATTCTGCCCACTCCTCGCGTATTGCTTGATTTCTTATCGAGAACACCCAGATTACCCAAACGGAGAGAAGAACAAAAATCACAGCAGCGAATGAATCCCTACGAAACATTTTTCTCCAACCGCCCGATACCGATACAGCTAACCCGATCATCCCGCGCAGTAGTAACAATCCAATTATGAGGATGATTGTATAACCTGAAAGTGGAAATCCGCTACCGTAACTTCTGCTCATCGTGAGATCAACAGCGATACCCATTGAGGCGAACAATAAGATGTAGAGGAGAAACAAAAAGTACATTGCCCGAATATTCCTCGCAAGCTCTTTGTTTCCTTTCATGCTACACTCGTTACCTGAGTAACGAATTTCTGTTACACCGTTATCCGTACTTGTCATTATTCTTTCTTCTGTTGCTGTTCGTAGATGTTGCCTGTACGACGTATCATCTTCTTGGTAATGCTCGCCAACGTTGGAGAATATTCTTTACTATTTCCTTTTCCCGTTCTCTTTGCGGTTTCACGAGATGTTTGAAAAGGATATACAGACCTATCAGGAATGAAACAATTGAAAGCAACAAGCAAAGCACAAAAGCTCCATTGTACGGAAACAACCAAATTCCCCCCGGCTCACGTGCATGCCATCCACTTTTAAAAAAAGGAAGACTCCTTTTTGTTCTGCGAGTATGTATCCACATTCTTTGCTTCATCTTATCAAGGATAAGATATTGCTCTTCGTAGAGTAACTTTCTTTTCATAGCATTCAATGAATCCGAATATCCCTTAACTTCCCGATACCAAAATCCAACATCAGCAGACCGGTCGAATGAAGGAAGTCCAAACAAAGTCAGAAACCATGAAATCACTGAGGTTGAACCTTCTGTTATTTGATTTTTTTCAAGATAGTTCACAACAATCTCTAATTCTTTTCTTGCAGTCTCAACAGAGTTTGTTTTGAGTGCTCGTTCCAAATGATTGCCACAATACAAGTCGTACGTCGAGCGCTTCGAAACATTTAGCAAGATGAGAAGAAATACCGGGACTAAAAGCAACGCACCTATCAGACGCCGCACTATGAACCGATTATTCGGTGACGAGGCATGTAACTCCCCGGTAAATTTTTCATAATCGTATGGCTCGTTTACGCGAATTTCATCACGGTTTTCTAATTGCTCTTGTTCCATTCTACCATCTTCACCAGGATATTTCAATCACTATTATGAGCGTGTTGCCGAATACCGAAAAGTGTCTTTGCGAGGAGCGAAGCGACGAAGCAATCCCGCATTTCGTTCTACTTTCAATAGTGAGATTGCTTCGCTGTGCTCGCAATGACCATTCGGCAACACGCTCATTATGGAAATACTTTGAATAGATGTAGGTTATTTCCGCATCGAAAGATTCACCATCGGCGCTTCCCGTTCCTGTGCGACTTTCAGTTCAAACAACTCAGCAAGTCTGAAATTAAACATTCCAGCGATGATATTTCCGGGAAATGTTTGCTGAGACGTATTGAATTTTGTCGTGATGTCATTATAGAATTGTCGCGAGAATGAGACGGTATTTTCTGTTGATGTCAGTTCCTCCATAAGCGTTCTTACATTTTCATTTGCTTTTAAGTCGGGATAGTTTTCAACAAGAGCAAATAAACGAGAGAGTAACTGCGTCAGTTCTCCCTCTTTCGCGGCAGAGTCAGCAACACCTTTCGCACTTGCGGCGGCATTGCGCGCTTGGATTACTTGACGCAATGTATCTTGTTCGAACTCCATATATCCCTTCACGGTGTTAACAAGATTCGGAATTAAATCGTGCCGGCGTTTCAACTGAATATCAATCTGACTCCATGCATTCGCCACCTGATTTTTCATGGTGACGAGGATATTGTATTTCATGATCGCCCAGAAAAGAAGAGCAAACGGGATGATGAGAAAAAGTATAAATATGTACATAGGTTATTGCCTTATATTTATGGGTTATATCTGTTTCAATAAAAAAGGAAGTCCATCCGGCTGTAATCCTTAACGAGAGAATTAAAATCTTGTTAATGTCCGTGCGAACTTCCATCTTCCTAGAAATACATGTGCGACTCACTTCCTCTTGAATCTTTGATGAACACTCAAATTTCATTCATTGAACAAGTTGAAAAGTGAGTCGCACATATAGAATGATATTATTTGAGAAGAACAAACTTCTTCACATCGCTCCATGTTGTTCCATCTTCTCCTTGAGCGGAAATTCTGTAGAAATACATTCCACTTGGAACATCACTCGCATTCCATTCGGTTCTGAATACTCCCGCATCCTCTATTCCTTCCACGAGTGCAGCAACTTCTCTTCCCAGCAAGTCAATTACTTTGAGCGTAACATAACTTTTCACTTTTAACTGATAACCGATAACGGTTACAGGATTGAACGGATTCGGATATGCCTGTTCAAGTGCGAAGGATTCGGGTTTTGCATTCCGGGTTTCGGAGAGGTTGCCATCGCCTTCAGGCGGTGGAGGCGGTAACTCCGATGTATGTTGAATCCTTATTTTATTTTTTGATGCCAAACCACTGCTATCGGAATTCAAAATTATTATTCCCGCAGTATCCGCTTTCACCCAGTATCCTTTCCCCGGCTCAATGTATTCAGTTACATAGTAACCACGGTCGTAGCCAAAAAATGAAGATGTCGTCATCGAGAGCGGCTCGGTTGTTAGACTTTCCACCCTCGACCGTTCACTCATAGAACCAACCATGTTCCATCCGGTTGCTACTGCAAGGGATTCATCTCGACCCCTCCAACCCTCTATCGAAATAGTTTGTGCAGAGGGGAACTTCATCCAATAGCCGACACCGTTGCGTAAAGTATTTTCAACCATATAACCACTACTATTTGAAAAAGTAAATGCAGGAGATGACGCTGTTGGAAATAAAGCGTTCTTGCTGTAATTTGAGTCAGCTGGAATACCGGGAACAGAGATGATGTTCCAACCACTACTTACCTGAAAACTGAGTTGATTCTTACACGAAGGAAAACCAGTATCTAATAAAAATCCCTCTAATTGGCCGGAGGAAGCATTATATCCGGTACCGACAATATAACGACCATTTGATGTAATTGCATTGCATGATAGTAATTCTGATGATCCGGTTAAGTAACAGTTATAAACGTCATTAAGGTCTTCCATCCCGCCTGCTTGGGTCCAACGGAATGCATGTGTCTTTCCATCTATTTTTAGATAGTCCCCGATAATAACTGTACCATCCATACTGATGCTTACTGCGCGGCTATTATCATTAACTGAACTATCGAGCCGAACAGTCCCGCCAGTTGAAGTCCATCGGAATGCATGGGTCTTTCCATCTATTTTTAGATAGTCCCCGATAATAACTGTACCATCCATACTGATGCCTACTGCGCGGCTATTAACATTAACTGAACTATCGAGCAGAACAGCCCCGCCGGTTGAAGTCCATCGGAATGCATTGGTTTTTCCATCTATTTTTATATAGTCCCCGATAATAACTGTACCATCCATACTGATGCTTACTGCCATACTCTGTTCACCTCCTGATGATCCAAGCTCAGAGTATGATCCGTTTGAGTAGCGATATGCAAGTGTCTTGCCGTTATCATCCAACATCCAACCAATAATGATTGAACCATCCGATGAAATACCTGTAGCTTTCGATAAACCTTCCCGAGTTGAGTCTATTTCAACCATTGTCCCATTTGACCAGATGCATCCTCGTTCTAATCCGTCATTATTTCTTGAATAGCCAATGACGATCTGACCGTCTTCAGAAATGCCCATTACTTCACTTTCTAAACCTCCAAGCGAACCAAGTGATGTAACCACACCATTATTCCAGACATTTGCACGTGTTATTGTACCCATAGTTTCAAATATCTGAATAGGTGGTGGTAGTGATGAGTCTTGAATTATCTCAGGCATAAGACAGATGCCCGAACCGACAACGATACTTCCATCCTCAGTTATACCTACAGGGTTTTCAATTCTATTCCCTAACCAGGTTATTTGAGCTTCCGCAGGTAAAAAAATTGCAAGTTGAATTAAAATTAAAAAAATTGAAATCTCCGCCAAGGATAGACAATCAGGTTTAAAATTCTGTTTCATTGTAATTACCTTTTATAAAATTAATGTTAATTATTGTTCTATAGATTTGGATTGTAATTATTACCATCTTCTCATTATGAAAGCTTCATACTTGCCGTTATGATAACCCTGTCCAACTATATACTTCCCATTATGTGAGATTGCATTAGCTGAAATTAAATATCCATTATTCAAATCGTTTGCGGAAACAAGCGTATTCAAATTTGTAGAAGTTTGACTATTGTCGGGATAATCATTAATAGGCCAACTCCATAGATATGCTTTTTTCCCAAAGCCGTTATTGTCATAACCAACAACTATTGGGTCGCCGTTCGCTGGCACTGTTCCATCAAAAGCACTACTACCCTTTGAAGTTTGCAAATCATAAGTTATACCGTTGATGCCCACAAAAGCATGAGGAAATGTGAAAGGAGTACTATATAACCCACGTGTCCATCCCACAAATGGACCCGATTCAGCATCTATAGTGTTTGGAAATATTCCGAATGCTACACTTGAATGGTTTTGAGTCCAATCAATTATCGAGAGATTATTCTTTTTCCCAAACGAAAAAGCACTGTGTTGTGGTTTCTTCTGAACACCAGCATAAACTACAGGATATAATTGATTCCCCGTAGTAGGATACCAATATCCTCCTGGATGCTGCGTAACATCATAAGTTATGCTTTTATTCTGGAGCGATGAATGTGCTTCATTTTTTCCGTAAACAGACATGGAGTTAAAGGAGAAATCCCAAGTTGTAGCCTTGTAAAAGTCTCCGTTCGACGAACTTCCCACAACTCTGCAATGGTTTCCCCCTCCAACAACACTAAACGCATCACTATTACTGTATTCATCTAAGGGTTCAAGGTCAACCATGGTTCCATTAGGTGGGGTAATTGTACCACAACCAGTCTTAAACAAGAATGCATGACGCGTGTTTCCCGAATTTTTTGAACCAACAATAATCACGTGTTGTCCATAATTGCTTTCATTAATTGCTACTTGTTCAACATAAACTTTCCGTGCAACACTATACTCACTTGGACTGGAACTCATGTCAATGAGACCGTGTTCTGCGTTCCAATAAAAGGCGTGACAAACGGGATCTGTGCCCTTCCGAATCGTACCAACTACAAGCCCATCGTCGCTCACATCAAAAGCATTACTAAATATATTACCAGTGCCTCCAAGCCATTGAAACATTGGTGTGGGATCTAGTTCAAAATCTACCGTAATATGTATATTACTCTGGACATCAGTAACTGTATATGACATCGGTGTTATACTATTACATAATGAAACAATCTCATAATCTATAAATGAGCAGGGATCCTGTTCAGTTCCTCTCCCTACTTTAAAGTTTGTTATACGATAACCTTCGTAAGGGGTAATTGTAAATGTTAGATTATTTCCTTGTTGTACTAAACCACCCATCGGTGTGATAGTTCCACCCCATCCATTCGCTGATGAACAAATTTGAAAGTAATCCCAACTTGGGTCATTTGTAGACCAGACGCCATTACTATGTGTAGAGACAAAACCTATCCCGGTTGCTGTAAATGTAAATGATCGTACGACCGAAGGAAGAACCGGAGTAAGCTGTGTCCATGCATCGCCATCGTTTGTTGAAAGATATGTTTTGCCGCTAAAGGAGCCGGCATATATATATCCACCTTCAGCATGTACCGTTCTGAATTGTGTGTCTGTTATCCCGGAATCTACGGGTGCCCATGTATTTCCATTATCCTTCGATCTGTAAATTCCTCCACCGTATGTTGCTGCAAATATATAGCCGTTGGCATTCTTGGTTAATCCTAAGATGTTGAGATTAGTCAAACCTGTATTATGCTGATATAGGGTATCATTAAATGGATTGTTAAATGAATAGATACCACCGCCATATGTCCCGAATAATGGTCGTCCATATACATCCGCTGTAATACCATATATCTGGTAGTATCCTAACCCATTGTTCAATTGTGACCAAGTACTTCCAGAATCAGAAGATATATAGATACCATTTCCTTCAGTACCGGCGAAAATATTCCCACCGGAGGGACTAAATAAAATGTTGACACCTAAACCAGTTAATCCTGTGAATGTCCACGTCACACCTTTGTCTGTGCTTTTATAGATTCCGGTATTTCCTGTCCCCGCATAAATTGTACCATTACTATCTTTTTCCAAAGAAGCAATTCTAATTGATGTTAACCCTGAAGGAACCCACGAATCTCCCAAATTTGTAGAACGATAGATGCCGACCTCGGTACCTGCAAGTATTATGGTTGTTGAATCTGATTCTACATTTATTAGAGCATAAACGCGGCTATCAATGGATTGGCTTGTCTGTTGCCAATAGGTCGGGGGAGGAAGAACACTATCCCTCTCAAAATAATCTTCATACACGCCGCCACCCGAAGGATAAACATAAATTCTATTGTTTATGTTTTCCCATATCACAGAGTCTGCGCTTGCATCATGATACACGAACTTGAAGTAGGTGCTATCTCCGGGTGTTAATGAAAATGTTTTTGTATAGATGAGGTCGCTGTTCCCGTCCAAAAGGGTATCAGAAGAACCCCATCCATTAAACAGCCCGCGAACGGTGACAATATCCGTCGCCGGGTTAAATTTTCCCTTCGTCGCCTGCACACTCATGTTCACACGGAATTCATAATTATCCGCATACACGACGTTCATCGCGAGTAGAATCAAAAGTATAAGAGTACATAGTTTCATTGTTTTCTCCTTTAGTTTATTAGAGATGTTGATTATTGTTATTTGTTAATAGTGTAATTTGTACTTGTGTGTCATTTCCATAACAGCCGTGATTAACTCTCTCTCCTCCATTCCACTCACAACACATAGTTTGAAGAAACCAGTATTCTTCCCTAACCATACTAATCCTTGTGTCATAAATTTCATGAAAGGAGAGAGGTAATTTTATTGTAGTGGTTGTCCAAAAAGTAATTCGGAGTTTAGAATTCGTCATTCGATATTCATTATTTACTCACATCTCAAATGTCGAACAATGAATGTCGAATGATGAAGGACTATTCGGACAGCCTCTACATTATTTTTATGGATTCGGCGGCGGTTCCGGCGTTGGAGGTTGTTCTCCATCTTCCGGCTCTTCTTCCGGTCGTGTTATGTACACGACGCCATACTCTCTCGCTTTGCGCCGGAGCGAGGAGGGTTCGTCTTTCCGGAATTTGTATTCGACTTCATCCCAAATATCTTTGATAATCGCATCAACCTGTTCCCGCATGGCGGCAACTGTTTCCTGCGCCTTATCATAATTGTCCTTCAATTGCGACTGGGTATTTGTCTTTGCAATAAATTCGTTGTATGCGGTTTCGACTTCAGCCGGACTCGGATTGGTCATCTCCACTCCGCTGGCATCCTTTCGTCGCTCGTCGCCGGTAACAATATTATTTCCCCACATCAGCAAGTCTGAATCGGAGTTGAGTGCCGGGAGAGATGCTTGTGAAACATCAAGCGTGTAAAAGGCACGCGCCCCCGGGCTAAACTTACCGCGCTCTACCCCAAGGTTGAAGACCTGAAAAAAGTGCGAGATATACATTTTCAATATTGCTCCGGCTTTCTCTGCTTCGACGGTGGCATCTGCCTGCGCCTGAAGCGCCGTGCCACGGCTTTCCATCGCTTCTTCAAACTGCGGTAAGGTAGAATTTAAATTATTGACCGATTCTGCTCCAAGAGCCAACGAATTCGATGGAGTATTCTCTACCTTTTGTTTCGCATTCTGAAATGCCGATAATCGTCCGGCATCAGTATTCGGTAGTTGTCTATATGGCATAAATGACCTCGTTATAATTGAATTTGTAATTATTTGAATTATACATGCTTAATTTCGTTTGTTTCTGGCTGTATTTGTATGCGAAGACCCATAGATTGTAAGCAAACTCGCCCTCTTCGCATGCTAAGACCCATGGATTGTAAGTAAACCCGCCCTCTTCGCATGCTAAGACCCATGGATTGTAAGCAAACCCGCCCTCTTCGCACGCTAAGACCCATAGATTGTAAGCAAACCCGCCCTCTTCGCACGCTAAGACCCATGGATTATTGCCTTTCGTACCATAGTTGCACTTAACGAAGAAGAATATTTTCAGGTGCGATGCATTCATGATTCTTTTATATAAATCTTCTTCGTCATCCTGTTTTCATTTCCATTGATGGTGGCAATAACACGAAGTAGGTATTCGCCATCCTTCAAACCGAACTTGTTGAATTGGAGCAATTGTTTTCCCGCTTTCATCGGTGCTTGGTTAAACACTGTCTGTACCGATGCTCCTGATTCATTGAATAGTTCGATTGTTACAGTTGCATCTTCCGGTAGTTCAAACTCAAGTCCCGCCGGTTTCATCGGGTCTGGATAAATGAGTTTGCCTTTTAATTCTGATTGCATAATCGGTGGTATTATCATCGGCAATAAGATAACCGATAGCACATCAGGTATCAATCATGAATTCCATGATTTTGGGGTTGGAAATTCATGATTTTTTCCTCTCGTCAGGTTGTAGGTGAAAGGTTTTAGGTTTTAGGTGTTAAGTCTTAGGTGTTAAGGTGTAGAGCGCTAGGGCGTGGCCAACGGCTCGTAGAGAGCGCTGGGGTGAAGTGAATGGAGAAATGGAGTGATGGAGTGGTGGAGAAGTGAAGGGGAGGAGGGGAGGAGTAATGCAATACTTGGGTATCCACTACTAGAAGGCTTTGCATTACCTCCTATTCGTCATGCCGAACTTGTTTCGGCATCTAATCAAGCGCCGATAGACCCTGAAACAAGTTCAGGGTGACGGAGTAGTAGGGTTTTGTAAAGCCCTCTACTAACAACTCACCAATCACCATTCACCAATTAACTAATTAACGAATCACAAATCAGTAATTCCTTCGCGAATTGCAAACTTCGTAAGTTCAGCGATGCTGTATAGATTAAGTTTCTCCATGATATGTTGTTTGTGTGTTTCAATCGTCGTCGTACTGACGAACAACGTGCCTGCAATTTCTTTTATGGATTTTCCTTCGGCAAGAAGTTGAAGTACTTCCCGCTCCTTATGAGTTAAGTCAACCGCAAGTTTCGATTTGCTTTTATCCCGGTGTTGAACAAAATCGTCAACGACCAAACCGGCAATATCCGGGCTGATATATTTTTTATTTTTCAGAACGATGGTAATTGCTTGTCCGAGTTCATCCGGAGCGGAGTCTTTGAGAAGGTAGGCGGATGCGCCTGCGCTCAACATATCGGCAACGATGTTTCGTTCGGTGTGCATAGAGAGAGCAATCACCTTCACTTCAGGGAATTCGTGTTTGATGGTTCTCGTCGCTTCGATTCCATTCAGCCCGGGCATACCAATATCTATGATGACAATATCAGGATGATGGAGTCGTACAAGTTCAATGGTTGTTCTTCCTTCGGATGCCTGAGCAACAACATCCAACTTCAACTCATGTTCAATAATTTTTTTCAATCCTTCTCTGAGGATGTTGTGGTCATCGGCGAGGATGATTCGTGTGGACATAGATGTTTCTTTTTCAGGTGATAGGTGTAAGGTGTTAGGGTTTCGGTTTTAAGTTTCTAAATTTATGTTTCTTATCCGCCTTGGGCGGGTACAGTGTCAGTTCACAGATTTCAGCACAACACAAACATTAGTAACCCCACGATTTATCGTGGGGTGGTTGTCCTATTTGTGATTGGCTTTAGCCATGATTTTCAATCCAATTATTTATGCATATTCATGGCTGAAGCCATACTTCTTTTTCGTTGTTTCTCCCCATGCTGAAGCATGGGGTTAGTACTGTCTTGGAAATACCACACTCATAATCACGCATTGGTTTATGTTTCACTTCTTTTTCTTTTCATCGGAACGGCGATGATAACCCTGGTTCCTTTCAACGGAGCGGAGATGATATCAAATTTCGCTCCGATGTGTTCCATCCGTTCATACACGTTTTTCAGTCCAAAGCCGGAATCTCCTTTTGTACGTGTCAGCGCTTCCTGTACATCGAACCCGGTTCCGTTATCTTCAATAGTAATCCGAAACTCTGTTTCGTTTCGCGACATACACAATTTTACTTCAGTAGCATGTGCATGTTTGATTACATTGAAGAATAACTCTCTGATTGCATAGTACAAGAGCACTTTCATTTGGGGTTCAAGAGAAATGCTCTGTTCGTCGTGTTCGATTCGAAGATTGATGTTGTGCTTCGACATCAATTGTTCTGCAAGAAATTTTACTGCAAGGTCGAAACTGACATCCTGCAACGCAGGAGGACTTAACTCGAATGTCAGTGCGCGGGAATCTTTGATAGCGTTATCAAGATTGTGCCTGAGTTCCTCTAACTGTTTTGTAAATCCATCGGAAATCTCTGATTTCATTATTTCCCGAAGCCGTAATTTCCCTTCGGCGAGATGATGACCGATGATATCATGCAGATACACAGCCATGCGCCGGCGTTCACGTTCCTCCGTTTGAATAAGTTCGGAGGTGAGCGCTCTCTTTTGTTCTTCGTCTAATTTCCGCTGTGTGATATCGTGTGCCGCTCCATAAATAAATGCAACGCGGGTGTGGGTGTCGTTCCAAATCGGTCGGGATTCGTTATGTACCCAAATCACGGTTCCGTCTTTCTTCCGGACTCGGACATCATGACTGACCGATTCACCAGTCAACAATTTTTGCATATACATGAGAGCCTCTTCAATATCATCCGGGTGAACATAGTGTTGAAAGAAACCTGGCGCTTTCATCTCTTCCACGGTATAACCGGTCAAACGGTATAATGATTCAGTAATCCACAGAACTGTGAGTGTTCCGTCTTCTTCAATGCGGTCTAAGTAGGCATAATCTGCGACGAGTTCGGTGATAATGCGATACCGTTCTTCGCTTTCTCTTAATGACTCTTCTGCTTTTTTCTTTTCTGTAATATCAAATGCGGAAACAATAACCGCGACCGTATTCATAAATCGTATTCTCGCCGCAGTGACATCAAGCCATTTCGTCTTGTAGTTCTTCGTAAGAATCTTGCACTCGAACCGTCTCGGCACGGAAGTTTCTGTAAGCCATTTCTTCATAAACTCTTCGATTTCATCCAACATTTCCGGATGGATAATCTCCCAAAATGATTTATTCATCAACTCGCCGTGGGTAAATTCTGTCATTGTTTCGGCTGAATGATTGGCAAAGAGAAATCGTTTTTCTTCAAATACGAGAATTGCAGAGGCAGTGTTTGTTGCAACAGCGCGAAACTTTTCTTCACTCACTGCAAGTTCTTTTCGCCTGCGAATTTTACTAAACTGAAGCATGAAGAGTAAAACGCTTACAAGGATAAATGTCGCTCCGGCAGGATAATAAAATATCGGACGAAGATACACCGGCGGTGCAATGGTAAATGTTGCAAGGTTTCCCTCGGTATTTACCGCCCCCAACAATCCTTTTGATTGTACCTGAATGATATATTCTCCATGTTCCAATCCTTTCAATGTTACTTCATGAGTCTTCGACCACGCCGACCATGTTCCATGATTCAGTCTGTATCTTGTCGGGATGTCTTCGGGAGATAACTCACCAAAAAATGCCAGCGCTTTCCATCGTACCAACGCGCTATGCTCTTCAATGATTGGAGAATCGAAAATGATTCTTGGCGGAGGAGTCATCTCCACATTCCTTTTCAAGATAGCAACTCCTTCGCCTGTTGTTCCTACATAAACATTATCCTCTAACGGAAGGATGGGCCAATTTCCGCCGGAAGATTTCAGACCGGAGTGTTCATCATAATTAATAAACGACTCATTACTAAAACAACTAATTCCGCTTTGGGTTGAAATCCAAATATTTTCGTGTCTATCTATTTCAATATCCCAGATGTTGTTGTTTAACAATCCATCGTCAATTGTATATTGCTTCATTGTTCCATCGGGCGTGATACAACCAAGACCGTTTGCAATAAAATCATTATCGCCGTACCACAGGCAACCACTTCTACTAAGCGCAATGGTGAAGACTCTGCTAACATTCAACTCCTTTGTTGTCCAATGTTTCCAATTTCCATTTTTCAGATGAGTAATTCCCTTATATGTTCCGAACCAAACAGAACTGTCGGGGGCATACGCAAATGAATACACTCTCCCGCTGAGCAAACCGTCTTGTTCTCCATAATGGGTGAACCGTCCATGTTCATACATGTACGCACCGGGCTGTTTTGTTCCATGTCTTGGAGAATATTTTCCAAGTCCAAGAAACCAAATACGTTTCCGGGCATCCACCACAATTTTATGAATCCAGACTTGCTCTGATGAATCCCAAGGATTAAAATATTCCCATTTTCTACCATCCCAACGGTACGTTCCCATAAATGAGGAGCCGCTTGAAATCCAGACATTACCGCTACTATCTTGTGCAAGTCCCGTAACAACAAATAACGGTTCACCATTAATTTTTTCTATCGTCTGAATATTTTCATGTTCATCGTGGATGTCAATTCCGTTTGCAGTTGCAACCCAGATTTTTCCGTCTCTTGTTCTGAGAATTTCATTGGTCGTATTTTTAAAATCAGGAGGAGGGCGTTTCCAATATTTCCATCTTGAAAAATATTGGCGATAGACATAGATTCCGTCGCTCGTCGCGAACCACACATCACCATCCGACCCTATGAACATGGAATTTGTTTTACGAAGCTTTGGGTCTTCATACACAGTCTCCCAGTTTCCGGAAACGGAGCGCCGAACAAGACCGGATTTATAAACTACAAATCGTTCATTATTCTCTCCAATCCCAACTGCAACAACAGCATCTTTCCCTTCAGTTTTTTCTTGTTTGAGGTTACCGCTCGAATCCCACGACCAGACACCTCTGGAAATTGACGGCTGTTTTATAGAAATGATGCCGTTCCCACTCTTGTTTTCTTGTATGAAATTCAACCCTACACGATCACGTGAATTGTTGAACATGAATGTTATGGAATGTTTCGTGAATCGGCATAATCCCGATGTTGCATCAAGAAAAGCAGTCCCTTTTCTAACAGGGATGAGAAGAAATACTCTTGACGGAAATGATTTATCCGGATGATGATAAAGACTCAAGTGATTGTTTTTGAATTGCCATAGTTGTTCTTGTTTACGAACAATAATTAGACTGTCATGGAGAAGTGCAACATCATCTACATTCTCAACAGGTAGTTTTCTGAATACTCGATTGCCGATGTAAAGGGAACCATCTGACCCGTGAACGAGTAGGCTATCTTTTATTTCACCGAGAATTCCCCCCGGAGGTAATTGATTATCCGGACTATCGCTCAGAATAGGGCGCCATTCAAACCCGTCGAACCATGATATCCCATGAGGAGTCGAACTCCACATCGTTCCATTCGAACCTTCAAAAATCTGAGCCACATCATTCGAAGGCAATCCCGATTCGGTTGTGAAGTGAATCCATCTGGTCGGGTCATCAAACTCATAACGTTGTGAAAGACACACTTCTTCAGAGCAGATAAAAAATATCAGAATGCCTATCATTCTTCTGATGAATGATACAAACACAATGTTAAGATTTGATGAAATCAGAACTAATTATCTCGGTACAGATGATTAAATGAATGATTTATTTCTGTTTGAAGAAAAGAACGTACTACATCAATTCAATTCATGATGCGCTCAGTAGCTCTGATAGTTGCTACCCTGTCTCCCGTGTTCTCAATGATACATTATTTACGTACCGCATGAAAATAGAAAAATATTAAGAAACTGTCAATTATAAGGAAGAATTATTATGGCGCGCTGAACACTTTTATGGTTCTCAATCTCCCTGAACAGCCAATACTATGCTGAAAGAAGCAATTCGGAATTTTTAAGTATATTGTTCCTCGAAATTAAGGAAATCATTCCAAACCAATGCAAAATCAAGAAGAAATCAAAACAGAAGCAGACCGTTCTTTGTACAATTATGACCCGAACAACCCGCTTGTCGTGGGCGGGCAAGCAGTTATTGAAGGAGTGATGATGCGAGCGCCGGGTCGAATCGCTACCGCAGTCCGCAGGTCAAACGGAGATATTGTGGTGAAATCTCAAGAGCATAAATCACTCGGTGAACGGTATCCGGTTTTCAAACTCCCAATCCTACGCGGCGCTGTAGGACTTATCGAAATGTTATTTGTCGGAATTGAAACACTCAACTTCTCGGCTGAAGTTGCAATGCAGGATGCTGACGCCGAAGAACAATCAAAGAAAAACGGGAAAGCAAAAAAGAAAGAACCGGCATCAAAACTGAAACTTGCATTGACGGTGCTGTTCTCACTTGCAGTCGGCATCGGGATTTTCTTCGTCGGTCCGTTGTTCATCACAACGAAATTATTTGATGTCGAGCAGGAAGCGTTTTGGTTTAACATTACTGCGGGCGCAATCCGCATTACAATTTTAATCGCATACATGTCGGCAATTGCGTTGATGAAAGATGTCAAGCGGTTGTTTCAATATCATGGAGCGGAACACAAACTTGTTTTTACGTTTGAACAAAAAGCGCCGCTCACATCAGAGAGCGCAGTTCGATACACACGGTTTCATCCACGGTGTGGAACAAGTTTCGTTCTGATTGTTATGTTAGTTGCCATTTTACTGTTCGCTGTGTTGGATACATTGCTCATTATGTGGCTTGGAAAGATGACGCTTCTTGTCCGTATCTTGACTCATCTTCCGCTCATTCCTTTAGTCGGTGGAGTTTCGTATGAATTTATTCGATGGTCTGCAAAGCGAAGTGAAACAACATTTGGAAAATTTCTTGTTGCACCGGGATTGTGGATGCAACGTATCACGACCAACGAACCGGATGCGAGTCAATTGGAAGTTGCGGCGGTGGCAATCAAGTGTGCGCTGGGAATGGATGTCGGTCAGCAAGTAACATATGTTCAACATGCAAACGAACTTGTGGCGGCGAACTCATAATGTTTGACAGATTAGAACAAGTAGCCGCACGCTACGCTGAAGTTACTCAATTACTTTCCGAACCGTCGGTCATAAATAATCAAGACCGCTATCGCGAACTGAGCAAAGAGCATAGCGAACTCACTCCCATTGTGCAATCGTATGAACGATTCAAAAAAATGAGAGGGGATGTTGCCGGTTTGCGTGAGATTGTTGATTCATCCGACGATGTGGAGATGCGGGACCTTGCTCAATCGGAAATGAAAGAAGCGGAAGCAAAACTCTTCGCAATGGAAGAGGAATTGAAAGCGCTTCTCATTCCTAAAGACCCGAACGATGACAAGGATTGCATCATGGAAATTCGGGGCGGAACCGGCGGAGAGGAAGCCGCGTTATTCGCCGCCGATTTGTACCGCATGTACACTCGCTTTGCCGAGCGTTCCGGATGGAAAGCGGAACTACTTGATTGGAACGATACAGGACTTGGCGGGTTCAAAGAAGTGGTGTTTGCGATTCGCGGGAAGCATGCGTTCGGAACATTAAAATTTGAAAGCGGCGTGCATCGTGTTCAGCGTGTACCGGAAACGGAAGCACAGGGAAGAGTTCACACTTCTGCCGCAACAGTTGCAGTTTTGCCGGAAGTTGAAGATGTGGAAGTGGATATTAATCCTGCCGATTTACAATTCGATACATATCGGGCGGGGGGAAAGGGGGGACAGAACGTAAACAAAGTTGAAACGGCTGTTCGCATCACACATAAAACAAGCGGCATTGTTGTAGCGTGTCAGCAGGAACGCTCGCAATTAAAAAACCGTGAACTTGCAATGAAGATGCTTCGCTCAAAGTTGTACGAGAAAAAGTTGAATGAACAGACAGCGGAGATTTCAGCACAACGCCGTTCAATGGTCAAAAGCGGAGACCGGAGCGATAAAATCCGGACGTACAACTTCCCGCAAAACCGGATGACCGACCATCGAATTGGTTTGACGCTCTACAATCTCTCTGAAATAATTGACGGGAAATTAGACGAAGTCATAGAACAGTTGACGATTGCAGACAGAGCGGAAAGACTTCAGGCGGCGGAATAGATATTGAGAGGTGGGCTCCACCTGCAGGTGGAGTCCACCTTTACACTGTTCTTTTCTTTAGAAAAAATTCCCTTAGAATCCCCGAACACTTTTCTTCGAGCACGCCGCCCTTCGTCGGTACGCGATGATTTAAACGCGGGTCGTTGGTAATTGTATAGAGAGATGAGCACGCCCCGGCTTTCGGGTCGTATGCGCCGAAGATGAGGAAAGGAATTCTCGCAAGGACAATCGCGCCGGCACACATCGTGCAAGGTTCAAGCGTAACGTAGAGTGTGCAATTCTCCAACCACTTATTTTCTAAGTAACTTGCCGCCGCAGTAATGGCGATAATCTCGGCATGCGCAGTCGGGTCTTGCAACATTTCCGTTTGATTCGAACCTTTGCCGATGATGATTCCTTCGTGAACCACCACAGCGCCTACAGGAACTTCGTTGCGTGAGAGCGCATTCTCCGCTTCGCGCAACGCTTGTTGCATCCAATATTCGTGCGGTTGACTCATCTATTTCTTCGAGCCAAACAGATACGGAATCGCATCGGCGACTTTTTCGATACCGATGATGTTCAATCCGTGTTTTACTTTTTCCTGAATCTCCGTCAAATCCTTCTCGTTGTCTTTGGGAATAAGAACAGTTTTGATTCCGTTTCGTTGTGCGGCAATCAATTTTTCATTCAAACCGCCGATGGCAAGAACATTTCCGCGTAGCGTAATTTCTCCGGTCATTGCAATATCGTTCCGCGCAGGTTTGTTTGCTGCGGCAGAAAGAATCGCCATCGCCATCGTAATTCCGGCAGAAGGTCCGTCTTTCGGAATCGAACCTTCGGGTAAGTGAATATGAATTTCTTTTTTCTCGAAAAATGTCGGTGCGACCTTAAACTCCTCAGCATTGGAGCGAATGTAACTGAGAGCTGCCTGAGCAGACTCTTTCATCACATCGCCAAGTTGACCGGTGAGTGTGAGTTTTTCCGTGCCGGTCATAATCGTTGCATCAACGCTAAGAATATCTCCGCCGACACTCGTCCATGCAAGACCGACCACCGAACCGATTTTTCGTACCTTCACATTTTTCTTCTCGCGGAACTTCGGTACACCGAGACACGATTCAACTTTTTTCTCATCAACTTTAATAACGCTTCCGTTGTGCATCTTATTGACGACAATATCTTTTGCAACCTTTCGGCAGACAGAAGCAATTTCCCGTTCAAGATTTCGCACGCCTGCTTCCCGCGTGTATTCGCGAATAATTTTTATCAATGAACCATCGGTAAATTTCACATTCTCTTTTTTCAATCCATGTTCAAGCAACTGCTTGGGAAGAATGTGCCGTTTGGCAATCTCTTTTTTGTCATATTCGAGGTAGCCGGGAAGTTCAATAATTTCCATTCTATCCTGCAACGGAAGCGGAATCTGATAGCGTACATTTGCAGTCGTAATGAACATGACATGCGAAAGGTCATAATCCACTTCTAAATAATGGTCATTGAACGAAACATTCTGTTCCGGGTCGAGAACTTCCAGCAGTGCCGATGATGGGTCTCCGCGGAAATCCATGCTCATTTTATCAATCTCGTCCATGAGAATAACGGGATTTATTGTTCCTGCTTTCTTCATTGATTGAATGATTTTTCCCGGAAGCGCACCGATGTATGTCCGGCGATGGCCACGCACTTCCGCTTCATCCCGAACGCCGCCAAGCGAGATGCGAACAAATTTTCTCCCGATTGCCCGCGCGATAGATTTCCCGAGCGAAGTTTTTCCAACTCCGGGCGGACCAACGAGACAAAGAATTTGTCCTTTCATTTCTTTGACAAGATTCAGTACAGCAATATGTTCGAGAATGCGTTCCTTCGGTTTTTCCAATCCGAAATGGTCTTCATCCAAAATTGATTGAACGTGATTAATGTCGAGATTGTCTTCGGTCTTCACATTCCATGGCATCGAGAGAAGCCAATCAATGTAATTCCGGTTGACGCTGAACTCCGGTGAGGCGGAGGGAGTCTTCCGAAGTTTGACAAGTTCTTCCATCGCTTTCTCATGGACTTCCTTCGGCATTTTCGCTTCTTCGATTTGCTGTTTGAGTTTTATGAGTTCGGGAGATGATGTTTCATCGTCTTCCAGTTCATCCTGAAGAACACGGATTTGTTCCTGCACTAAAAACTTCCGTTGAGATTTCTGAATCCCTTCATGAACTTTCGCATCAATTTCTTTTTCGATTTTCAACAAATCATTTTCGGAAGTGAGGATACGAATCAGTTCAAAGTATTGGTCGCGCAACGTCCGCTTCTGAAGAATCTGCTGTTTGACTTCAACCGCTTGTTGAACATTCGCGGCAATATAAAACAAACGTCGTCGCGGTTCCTTGATGTTTTCCAGAGCGGCAAAAATTTCCGGCGGGATATTTCTGCTGATGGGAATATACTCGGCAAACAATGCAGAAACGCGGCGCATGAGAGCAAGAATTTCATCAGTGATTTCAGTATCCTCCTCGATGATGTTCACATCCACTTCCAGAAAATTTGTGTTCGGTACAAACGAGGTAATGGTTGCCAGTGAAATTCCATCAACAACGATCTTTACTAACCCGTTGGGTAGTTTCAGTGTTTGAGTAATCTTCGCAATCGTTCCCTCTTTGTACAGGTCGTTCTCTGTCGGTTCATCTATTGACGGGTTTTTTTGCGCTACGAGGAAGATGTGACGGTCACGTTCCATCGCCGCGTACGTTGCGCGCAAAGAAGATTCCCGCCCGACGAGTACGGGGAAAATCATATGAGGGAATACCACCACATCCCGTAACGTGAGGATGGGGAGTCGCGTAGGAAGTTCGAATTGTTTCGTTTCTTGTTCAGTTATTGAGGTTTCAGGTTTCATTGATAAGTAAAGTCAAAAAGCATAGTTGTAAAAAAATCCAATCACTATCATCATCAATAAGTATTGATGTAATAAGTATCGGACTTGCCTCATGAAGTACATTCTGAGGTTGCACAACGTGGTGCGGGAAAAATATACAAAGAACGAAAGCGGGAAACAAAGCAGGGGAGATTTGATTATTACAAAAAAAACTCTCACTTTCAGCAATCATTTATTAATCATGAAACGAAAAAACGAACAGAGCCAAGCGAAGAATATTCACTCACGAGCAATTTCATGGATGCTCGTTTTGTTATTTGCCGGAACAACCCTCGTCATTATCCCTGATGTGAATAACAGTACATTGTTCAAGCCGTACATCCTCATCGGATTCAGTGTTCTTTTGCTGACGATATTATTGCATTGGCTCTTGTCGCAGGAACGAATCGAGTTCAAACTTCACCTGCTTACCCTTGCCGGTTTTTTCTTAGTGGTGACGTCGGCGGTTTCTTTGCTGAACGTATATAATACAAAACTTGGTTATGATGCATTCTTGGTGCAACTCTGTTTGTTTATTGTCTTTCTCTCCTCATCGTTTATCGCGACGTCTGAAACCGAACTTGGTTTTATCTTCAAGGGTCTGTTTGTCGTTATACTCATAACATTCGCCATCGGTTGTCTTCAGGCGTTTCAACTTATCCCGGAAAGAATTATGGTATTAAGTTCCGGCAGGAAAGTTCTTTCCACGCTTGGGAACGCAACCTACTTCGCGGGCTTTCTGGTTTTTCTCATTCCTATTTTTTTCGGGTTGATGCTGAAACATAAAAACCCGACTGCTGTCCAAATTACATTATCACTCTTGTTTCTGACTGCGTTATTCTTACTCATGAAAACTGAATCAAGAAGCGCGTGGTTCGCAGGACTTGCGGGAATTACGGTATTTGTTTTCTTGAACTTCAAATCACGGAGACAACGGTTGCTCGGAATGGGAGTACTTTTGGTCTCTGTTATCGTCGGATATGTTCTGTTTCCCGAGATGATTCAGAACAGAATCGGAAGTATGTTTGAACTTACCCCGCAATCCTCCTCCGCGCGGCGACTCTATTTTTATGAGGGAGCGTGGAAAGCATTTCTTGCTTCACCCATATTCGGACATGGTATAGGAAACTTCGTCCTCTTCCTTCCGAAATTTCGCGCCCCTGATTATTGGATGTATCAATCGGAAGATATTGTTCCGCACGCACACAACGAATTTCTTGAAATTCTTTCCGAGACCGGCATTGTTGGATTGAGTGCATTTTTGCTCGTTATCATTGTGTTCGCCGTGCAAACATTGAAACAGGCAAGCGACATCTCGAATCCGAAACGAACGCTAATGATTGGATTCTTTTGTGCAATCATTTCCATTCTCCTTGATAATGTATTCAGTTTGAATCTCCGCACCATCCCAGTCGCTGTCGGATTTTGGATGATCCTTGGATTCTCCAACGGACATGTTGCATCACCACTGTTTCATCGTACGATTCAATTCCCTGCTATGATTTCAAAATTCCGGTGGCTTCCCGTTCTCGTTCTCTTCTTTTCGTTTTGGTGGTTACTCCCCAAAGCAATTTCAGAATATAAAACAGAACGAACGATTCTCGAAGGAAATATTTTCACATGGAACAAAGATGAGCGAAACGCAAAAGAAAAATTCAAAACAGCATTATCATTTGATTCGACTCATTACCTCGCGAGATATTTTATCGCCGCAAGTTGTTTGAAACAATTTCAATACGAAGAAGCACGAACACATGCATTGCGCCTGATTCAGGACTATCCATACGCTCCCAAAACATATTTACTACTTGCAGTTTCTTCGTTCGAACTCGGCGATACAGCCCAAGCAGTTGAAGCCATTCAAAAAGAAATTGAATTCGAAAACTCGCCGCAAGCCTACTATTACTCTGCCTACTTTGCAAGTCGTATGGGGAATACAGTTCGGGAATTTGACCTGCTTGAAACAATGCTCAACCAAAACATCAAAGGAAAATCTCCCGAGTTTGCAACAATGGGCATTGAACGACTTGCTATGCTTATCAACAAGGAAAACCGGCAGAGATGCCTGACGCTGTTCCGGCAAATCAACGATTCTTTTCTGACCGATGTTCCCATCCTTGTTGCGCTCGCGGAGAGTTATTTCAAACTTGATGAACAGGCACAATCACTTTCCGTACTCGGGCAGGTTGAATTAATGCAAAACATCAGTGAACAAGCAAGGACAAGAATCGAAAAACTGAAGATAAGGATACAATCACTCCGAAATCAGCCATAGCAAGCGAAAATATGGCTTTGCAAGTCAAAGCAAGTTTGGCTATATTTGTACCGCTTTTACATTGCCTCGTGGTGTAATTGGTAACACACATGACTCTGGATCATGGTAGTCAAGGTTCGAGTCCTTGCGAGGCAGCCCCTTTCATTTCGGATTTCGAATTGCCAATTGCGAATTTTTCCATTCGAGATTGGCAATTCGCATTTCGCAATTTGATGGCGCTATCGTCTAACGGTTCAGGACGCGGCCCTCTCAAGGCTGAAATACGGGTTCGATTCCCGTTAGCGCTACCCACGTTCCATTGACGATTTTTTCATTTTCGATTGTCGGATTTTCTCGTGTTACTTCAGACGTTACTTGTGCTACATCCCCCGTTACTCGTGCTACATTCCCCGTTACTCGTGCTACATTCCCCGTACCTTGTGTTACATTCCCTGTAACTCGTGCTACATTCCCCGTACCTTGTGCTACATCCCCCGTACCTTGTGCTACATCCCCTGTAACTCGTGCTACATTCCCCGTTACTTGTGTTACATTCCCCGTTACTTGTGTAATATTGAGTGTTACACGTGTAATATTCAATATTACATTGGAAAACGGTCGAATTTGAGCAGTTTAAAAATAAACGGATTTTCTTACTTTGTTCGATAGAGGGGAGAATTGCACTTCGTCGCTACATATAAAATATATGAGATGAAGGCTTTGCATTACCTCCAATTACGTCATGCCGAACTTGTTTCGGCATCTAAACAAGCGCTGATTGACCCTGAAACAAGTTCAGGGTGACGGCATCGTAGGGTTTTGCAAAGTCTTATAAAAATCAAATAGGGATGTCTCAGAAGGTAGAAACGATGGTAGGACAGACATTCTTGTCTGTCGAAATCGTTTCTTGCATAAATCTGACAGGCAGGAATGCCTGTCCTACCAAACTTAAATGTGATGTCGGGAATTTCTTCCCGACATCGTGGACGAGGATTATATCATCGCCGTTACGCGTACTTTTTCCGACCAGTCGCCGACCGGCACTCCATTGTACAAATAGATTGCACGGTAGATACGAACTTCCGGAACACCTGCGACAAGGTTTGGTCGCATGTCGTCGCAGGGCGAACGGTCATCCTTATCGAGGAGCGAGAACGTGGTTTCGTTCCCGCGTTTGCACTCGAAACGAATCCCGTGATAATCGCCCTTTACCCATTCAAGACGAACCATCGTTGCTCGCACGAATGCCAGAAACACCGGCTTTGCGTTTGCAATCAATGTTGCTTCATCCTGAGTTGCGCTGCCGAAGACGTTCAGGTCTTCCCCTATTGCCTGTGTGAAGTTCTGATGTAACTTCACCGTTGCAACAAGGTTACGAATGAACGCTTCCGCATCTTCCATCGCTTGTTCTTTGCTTGCAACAAGAGACTTCAGCGTGCTTTTTGCCGCCTCGACTTCGCTCAATCGTTGTTTGATTGTCTCGAAGTGCGTTTGCACCTGTGCAAGTTGCGCGCCCGAAAGATTCAGTGTTGCGGCGTAGTTGGGTAACTTCGTATTGAAGTTTTCCAACCAGAGCAACACTCTCGGGTCAACGTTTGGATAATAGTTTTTCGCTGCCATATTTTTTCACCTCCTTTCTTTTTTTGATTTCGGATTTCGGATTGTCAATTTCGGATTTACGTTTATATATTTTTTGTTGTGAGATGTCTGCCCGCCACAGGTTTACGACTCTTTGAGCGGGTAAAAGATATGCGATATGATTTTTCCACATCGCATATCCCACATTTGAACTCCTCACCAATCCACTAATCACTCTACGAGTCATAGACTAATTAACGAATTAACCAATCAACCAATGAACTACTTCGCGAGAAGCATCTTCTTCATATCGGTGAACGTACCGGCAGTGAGTCGGTAGAAATAGACGCCGCTTGGAAGTGAAGAAGCGTCAAACTCAATTGACTTGTATCCGGCAGATTCCATCTCGTTAACAAGAGTTGCAACTTCTCTTCCGAGAGCGTCTATCACTGTGAGTTTCACATGAGCATCCTCGGATAGCTGATAACTAATAACGGTTACCGGGTTAAAAGGATTGGGATAGCAATCTTGTAAGCGAGTAACATGTGGAACGTCATCAGATAAAATAGGTTTTTCTGCCACTGTTTTAAATGCATCACAGCTTACATTGTTAAATTGTTTTTTGTTTGAT